>JAVHPV010000141.1:0-13143 GCA_036170775.1 Gallionella sp.
GGCATGTTGCGTCATTTCCGTGCCGAATTTGAATATCACATCGAACACAAGCGGTGTTTGGTGTAAAGCTGACGGGTTAGGTGAGCAATGATTAACATTGAAATTGATGGCAAGTTAGTTCAAACCGAGCGCGGTTCGACACTCATGGATGCGGCACACAAGGCCGGCGTGCATATTCCGCATTTCTGTTACCACAAAAAATTGTCAATAGCGGCGAATTGTCGGATGTGCTTGGTGGAAGTTGAAAAAGCTCCTAAGCCATTACCCGCGTGTGCAACACCCGCAGCCGAGGGCATGAAGGTGCGTACGCATTCCGAGATGGCCGTTAAAGCGCAGAAGGGAGTGATGGAGTTTCTGCTGATTAACCATCCTTTGGATTGTCCCATTTGCGATCAGGGTGGCGAGTGTCAGTTACAAGACCTCGCGGTGGGATATGGTGGCAGTGCATCGCGCTACACCGAAGAAAAACGTGTCGTGATGCCCAAAAGTATCGGTGAACTTATTTCTACTCACGAAATGAGCCGATGTATTCAATGCACGCGTTGTGTGCGTTTCGGTCAAGAAATCGCCGGGGTAATGGAGCTGGGCATGGCAAACCGCTCCGAACATTCCGAAATCATGAGCTTCGTCAACAGCACAGTGGATTCCGAACTGTCGGGCAACATGATTGATTTGTGTCCTGTGGGTGCGCTGACCAGCAAACCGTTCCGTTACACAGCGCGTAGTTGGGAGCTATCACGTCGTCGTTCAGTCAGTCCGCATGATGGGTTGGGCTCTAACCTCGCTATCCATACCAAAAATAATAAAGTGATGCGCGTAACCCCCATTGAAAATGAAGACATCAACGAATGCTGGCTTTCGGATAAAGATCGTTTTGCTTATGAGGGGCTAAACTCTCCTGAACGCTTGACTAAGCCCATGCTTAAGCAAGATGGTCATTGGTTAGAGGTGGAGTGGCAAACCGCGCTGGAATATGTGGCGAATGGTTTGCGTCAAGTCGTGAGCTCGGCGGGTGCTGAACAAATAGGTGCGTTGGCAACGGGCAATAGCACTTTGGAAGAGTTGCATTTGCTGCAAAAACTGATGCGTGGCATGGGCTCGGGTAATGTGGATTTCCGTTTGCGTCAATCAGATTTTAGTGCGGATGGCAAACAAGTCGGTGTCTCTTGGTTAGGCATGTCTGTCGCGGAAATCAATAGTCGTGACCGCTTGCTGATTGTGGGGAGTTTCTTGCGCAAAGATCATCCACTGTTAGCGCAACGAGTGCGCCAATCAGTGAAAAAAGGTGCGCAAGTGAATATCGTACACAGCGCAGATGATGACTTGCTGATGCCTGTGGCTAACAAAGCGATTGTTGCTCCCGATCAAATCGTCAGCGTCTTGGCGCAAGTGCTCAAAGCATTGGCTAACGAGAAACAGGTTAGCCTCTCGACCGAAACGCAAGCGGCAATTGCGCATGTTCAGCCCGACGCACAGGCTGCTGCGATTGCACACAGCCTCGCAGAGGGTAAAGCTTCCGCTGTGTTGCTTGGCAACTTTGCGCAACAGCACCCACAAGCCGTGCAAATTGCTTTGTTGGCAGAGCAAATTGCGCAGTTATGTGAAGCAAAATTCGGTTACTTAGGTGAAGCAGCGAATAGCGTGGGCGGACATCTCGCGGAGGCAACCCCTTTTGCGGGTGTTGTGCAGGGTTTAAATGCGCAACAGATGTTGGCGATGCCGCGTAAGGCTTATGTGTTGCTCAACGTCGAGGCTGAGTTGGATATGGCTGATCCACACGCTGCAATGAAAGCGTTGTATGCCGCTGATTTGGTGGTTGCACTATCCGCTTACAAACATCACGCTGTCGATTACGCCGATGTGTTGTTGCCGATCACTCCGTATAGCGAAACCTCGGGAACGTTTGTGAGTACTGAGGGGCGTGTGCAAAGTTTCAAAGGGGTGGTTAAACCATTAGGCGAGGCACGTCCGGCTTGGAAAGTGTTGCGCGTGTTGGGTAATTTGCTGGAGCTGGCAGGATTCGATCAGGATTCCAGCGAGGCGGTACGAGATCAAGTATTACAGAGCGAGTCTGTCGCCTCCTTGCTCAACAATCAAATTAGCAGCGTGTCTTTGCAGTCTGTGCAAACTCAAACAAGTGCTGCGCTGCAACGCGTCAGCGATGTACCCATTTATGCAACAGATGCCATTGTGCGTCGTGCGCCTGCTCTGCAGGCCACGCGTGATGCAGCGAAGCCTTGTGTCACACTGCATAGCGGTGAGCTGCAAAAATTAGGTGTCCAGTCAGGCGATACCGTCAAAGTGAGCCAAGGTGAAGCCAGTGCTTTACTCACTGTGATGGCGAATGATGGGCTGCCAGCGCAGACCGCACGCGTGGCGGCAGGACATGCTGCCACCGCACAATTGGGTGCGATGTTTGGAACGATAACCGTGGAGCGTGCATGATGGACTTGCTGCAAACACTACAACAAGCTGGACAGAATTTGCTAGGCGATGCTTGGCTGCCGATTTGGACGTTGGTCAAAATCATGATTATCGTTATGCCTTTGATGGGCGCGGTAGCTTATCTAACCTTGGCTGAACGTAAGGTGATCGGTTGGATGCAAATCCGTATCGGCCCTAATCGGGTGGGTTATTTTGGCTTGCTACAACCGCTCGCTGACGGTCTCAAGCTGTTCATGAAAGAGATCATCATTCCTTCGGGTTCAAGTAAGTTCCTGTTCGTCATTGCACCTATCATGGCCTTGATGCCAGCCTTGGCGGCTTGGGCGGTCGTGCCGTTTAATGCCGAATTAGTGTTGTCCAATGCGAATGCGGGGTTGCTCTATTTGTTAGCGATGACTTCCTTAGGTGTATATGGCGTGATTATCGCGGGTTGGGCATCCAATTCTAAATATGCCTTCTTGGGCGCATTACGGTCTGCGGCACAAATCGTGTCCTACGAAATCGCTATGGGTTTTGCACTAGTGTGCGTGCTGATGGCATCGCAAAGTCTGAACTTGGGCGACATCGTGCGTGGTCAGCAAGGGCATATGGGAATGCTCAATTGGTATTTCATCCCGCTCTTCCCTATGTTTATGGTCTATCTCATTTCTGGCGTAGCTGAAACCAATCGCGCACCGTTTGATATGGCAGAAGGTGAATCCGAAATCGTGGCAGGTTTCCACGTGGAATATTCGGGGATGGCGTTTGCGTTGTTCTTCTTAGCTGAATACGCCAACATGATTTTGATTGCCTTCCTCACCTCGATTATGTTTTTGGGTGGCTGGCTCTCTCCCGTATCATTCTTACCAGACAGCATCATATGGATGTTGGCTAAAGTGGCCTTCGTGCTGTTCCTGTTCTTGTGGTTTCGCGCCACCTTCCCGCGCTATCGCTATGACCAATTGATGCGCTTGGGTTGGAAAATATTTATTCCGCTGTCGATCATTTGGGTCGTGGTTGTTGGGGCGTGGATGCAAACCTCGCTGTGGGTTTGGTAAGCGGAGGATAGAACAATGGAAAATATCAAAAACTTTTTTAAAACCTTTCTGCTGTTTGAGTTATTAAAGGGCATGGCGTTGACTGGACGCTACATGTTTGCACGCAAAATCACGGTGCAATTCCCTGAAGAAAAGACTCCACAAAGCTATCGTTTCCGTGGTTTACATGCGCAGCGTCGCTATGCCAATGGTGAGGAACGTTGCATAGGTTGTAAGTTGTGTGAGGCCGTGTGTCCCGCCTTGGCAATCAAGATTGAGGTGGCCGAGCGCGAAGATGGTACACGGCGTACCACGCAATACGATATTGACCTAACTAAATGTATCTTCTGTGGCTTCTGTGAAGAATCTTGTCCGGTGGATGCCATTGTCGAAACACGTGTGTTGGAATATCACGGCGAAAAGAAAGGCGATCTGTATTACACCAAAGCCATGCTGTTGGCGAATGGGGATAAATACGAGGAACAAATCGCTAAAGACCGAGCAGCGGATGCTAAATACCGATAACAAGGCCGGCCTAACGGTTGGAATGGGAGTGAATTCATGAGTTTTGCAAGCGTAGTATTTTATCTATTTGCAGCGATTACCGTGTTCGCGGGAATGGGCGTGATTACTTCACGTAATCCAGTCAATGCTGCATTATTTTTGGTGCTGGCGTTCTGTAGTGCATCCGGTATATGGATGCTCTTGGAAGCTGAGTTTTTGGCCATTACTTTGGTGTTGGTTTATGTGGGGGCGGTGATGGTGCTGTTCCTGTTTGTGGTGATGATGCTCGACATCAATCTAGTGCGTCTGCGCGAGGGCTTTTGGCGTTGGTTTCCCTTTGGTGCTGGGCTGGCTGGTTTGATGGTGTTTGAGATGATTTGGGTGCTCGGCGCGCGCCAGACTTCAGATACCGTGACCCCTGTGGTTCATGCCGCTGACTATAGCAACACCAAAGAGCTCGGTCGCTTGATCTATACCGACTATGTCTATCCTTTTGAAATCGCTGCGGTGATTTTGTTGGTGGCGATGGTGGCGGCGATTGCATTGACTTTGCGCCGTAGACAAGGAGTTAAGTCACAAAATATCGCCGAGCAAGTTAAGGTGAAAAAAGCTGACCGCATGAAAATAGTCAGTATGCCTGTTGAACGTAACGATTCAGCGTCTAGCTAAATCAATCAGGGAGAAAATGGAATGTTGACGCTGTCGCATTATCTGGTGCTGAGTGCGGTGTTGTTTGCCATCAGTGTGGTGGGTATTTTTCTGAATCGTAAGAATGTCATTGTCTTGTTGATGTGCGTGGAGCTGATGTTGCTTGCGGTGAACACCAACTTTGTGGCGTTCTCGCATTACTTAAATGATCCGTCTGGACAAATTTTCGTATTCTTTATTTTGACCGTTGCGGCTGCTGAAGCTGCGATAGGCTTGGCTATTTTGGTGGTGCTGTTCCGTAATTTGCGCACTATCAATGTTGATGATCTCGGCAGTTTGAAAGGTTGATCCGCATGAGCATGCAAAATTTATATCTGATGGTTCCGTTGGCTCCCTTGTGTGGTGCAATCGCAGCAGGATTGTTTGGTAAGCTGTTGGGACGCACTTGGTCGCATCGCATTACCATCGCTGGGGTGGCCGTGGCATTGTTTGCCTCCATCCAAATTTTCCAAGATGTGATGGCTGGCAATACCTTTAATGGCCCCGTCTACACTTGGTTGACATCTAGCGACACCAGCTTTTCGGTAGGATTCTTGATTGACCGCCTGACTGTGACGATGATGCTAGTGGTGACCTCGGTATCGTTGATGGTGCATATCTATACCATCGGCTACATGCAGGAAGATCCTGGCTACCAGCGTTTCTTTAGCTATATTTCATTGTTTACTTTTTCCATGCTGATGTTAGTCATGGCGAACAATTTCATGCAATTGTTCTTCGGTTGGGAAGCCGTGGGTTTGGTTTCCTATTTGTTGATTGGCTTCTGGTACACCCGTCCCACCGCGATTTATGCCAATCTAAAAGCCTTTTTGGTCAACCGCGTGGGTGACTTTGGTTTCTTGCTAGGCATCGGCTTGGTACTGATGGTGTTCGGTACATTAGACTACGCCGCCGTGTTCGCCAATGTGGCCAGTCACGCCGATGATATCGCGCCAATTCCTGGGATGTCGGTGAACTTGTTGAGTGCAACCTGCATCCTGCTATTCATTGGTGCGATGGGTAAATCAGCACAATTCCCACTACATGTCTGGCTACCTGACTCGATGGAAGGCCCAACACCTATTTCTGCACTGATTCATGCGGCAACGATGGTGACGGCAGGGATTTTTATGGTGGCGCGCATGTCGCCGATGTTCGAGTTGTCCGATACCGCGTTGTCATTTGTCATGATTATTGGTGCGATTACCGCCCTGTTCATGGGTTTCTTGGGCATCATCCAAAACGACATCAAACGTGTTATTGCTTATTCAACACTATCGCAATTAGGCTATATGACCGTGGCACTCGGTGCTTCCGCATACTCTGTGGCGATCTTCCACCTCATGACTCACGCATTCTTTAAAGCCTTGTTGTTCCTAGGCGCGGGGAGTGTGATTATCGGTATGCACCATGACCAAGACATTCGCAACATGGGTGGTTTGCGTAAATATATGCCGATTACTTGGATTACTTCATTGATCGGTTCGCTGGCTTTGATTGGTACACCATTCTTCTCAGGCTTCTATTCTAAGGACAGTATTATCGAAGCGGTTGGTTTGTCGCACTTACCCGGCGCAGGTTTTGCTTATTTCGCTGTGTTGGCGGGGGTGTTCGTTACCGCCTTCTACTCTTTCCGTCTGTACTTCTTGGTATTCCACGGCAAAGAGCGTTTCGGTCAAGCTCACCAACATCATGCTGCACACGCCAAAACAGCGCATGACGCACACGATGCCCCTCATGCCGATGACGCAGTAGTGGTGGATCACCACCACGGTCTCGCGCCAGGGCAAAAGCCCCATGAGACACCTTGGGTGGTCTGGCTACCGCTGGTGATGTTGGCGATTCCTTCCGTGGTGATTGGTTACATTGTTATTGAACCGATGTTGTATGGAAACTATTTCAAGGATGCTATCTACATTTCCGAGCACCACGAAGTTATGAAAGAACTGCATGAGGAGTTTCATGGTGCGTTTGCCATGGCACTGCACTCATTGACCAGCCTGCCTTTCTGGTTGGCTATTGCTGGGGTGGCTTCATCCGCGTTCTTCTACCTGAAGCGGCCCGACATTCCTGCGGCGATACAAAAACGTTTCCAAGCCATCAATACCTTGCTGGAAAATAAATATTACTTCGATCGCTTCAACGACTGGTTCTTTGCTGGTGGTGCGCGTGGTCTGAGTAGCTTCTTGTCCAAGTTTGCCGATAAGTTCCTGATTGATACGCTCATCGTAAATGGCACAGCAGGAATGGTCGGGCGCATTTCAGGGGTGGTACGTAAGCTGCAATCAGGCTATATCTACCACTACGCATTCACTATGATTGTCGGCGTATTTATCTTGTTAACGATACGTACATGGTTTGCATAACACGCGAAAAATTTTATCGCACGAGATGAAATAGTGAGCGGTTTGTAAGATATTTGAGCGAAGGAAAGACAGCATGATTTTTGGACTACCTGTAATTAGCGTAACGATCTGGTTGCCGATCATTTTCGGTATTCTGGTTCTGGCTACTGGCGATGATAAAAATGCACCGCTGGCGCGTGTACTGTCTTTAGTTGGCAGTGTGTTGGGCTTCTTGGTGACGTTGCCGCTGTATATTGGTTTTGATAAGACCACCAGTAACATGCAGTTCGTTGAACAGCATGAGTGGATTTATCGTTTCAACATCCAATACTTCCTCGGCGTGGATGGTATCTCCATGCTGTTTATCCTGCTCAATAGTTTCTTCACCGTGATTGTGGTGCTGGCAGGATGGAAAGTCATTGAGAAGCGCGTGGCTCAATACATGGCAGCCTTCCTCATCATGTCTGGGATTATCAATGGCGTGTTTGGTGCATTGGATGCCATCCTGTTTTACGTGTTCTGGGAAGCAATGCTGATACCAATGTTTATCATTATCGGTATCTGGGGCGGGCCGAATCGTATCTATGCCACCATGAAGTTCTTCTTGTACACCTTGCTTGGTTCTTTGTTGATGCTGGTTGCCTTGATTTATCTGTACAACTTGACAGGGGGAAGCTTCTCAATCTTGGAATTCCAGCGCGTGGCAATTCCAATGACTGCACAAATTTTAATTTTTATCGCATTTTTCTTTGCCTTCGCGGTGAAAGTGCCGATGTTTCCTGTGCACACTTGGTTACCTGATGCACACGTTGAAGCACCTACGGGTGGTTCAGTGATTTTGGCGGCTTTGATGTTGAAAGTGGGGGCTTATGGTTTCCTGCGTTTCTCTATGCCGATCGCCCCAGATGCCAGTCATGAATTAGCGGGCTTGATGATTGCGTTATCGCTTATTGCCGTGGTGTATATCGGCTTGGTAGCGTTGATGCAGTCCGATATGAAAAAGTTGGTAGCTTACTCATCTATCTCGCACATGGGCTTCGTGACATTGGGATTCTTTATCTTTAATGCCTACGGTATGGAAGGCGCGATTTTGCAAATGTTGTCGCACGGTTTTGTGGCTGGAGCATTGTTCCTGTGCATCGGCGTGTTGTATGACCGTATGCACTCGCGTCAAATCGCCGATTACGGTGGCGTGGTCAACAAGATGCCTGTATTCGCCGCATTCTTTATGTTGTTTGCCATGGCCAATAGCGGCTTACCCGGCACCAGTGCTTTCGTAGGCGAATTTTTGGTGCTGATGGGTGCAATCAAAGTGAATTTCTGGTATGCCTTCGCAGCGGGGTCGACCTTGATTTTCGGCGCAGCCTATACCTTGTGGTTGTACAAACGCGTTATCTTCGGTGCGATTACCAATCACCACGTCGAAGAACTGACCGACATGAATGCGCGTGAAGTGTTAATCATGACCGTGTTAGCGATATTCGTGTTGGGTATGGGACTGTATCCTTTGCCGCTCAGCGAAATTTTGCATGTGTCAGTGAATGATTTGCTCGTGCATGTTGCACATTCCAAGTTGTAAGTCCCAGTCGTAAGCACGGAACTTTGAGGTAATTATGAATTTGATGACTAGCCTAATGCCCGCCGCCGCAGAAATTTTTCTGTTGGTTATGGTGTGTTTTATCTTGATCGTGGACTTGATGCTCAGCGATAGGAGCAAAATTTACACCTATGCCCTCGTGCAAATAACTTTGCTGGGTTGTTCCTTGATTACCGTGGGTACGCATGAAAATGGTGTGGTGTACGCGTTCAACAATATGTTTGTGGATGACTTGATGTCGGACGTGTTGAAGATGCTCTCCTACTTGGCGGTTGCCATGATGCTGGTGTATTCGCGTCAATATTTGCTGGAGCGTGGTTTGTTCACCGGCGAATTCATGGTGCTGGCCTTGTTTGCCTTGCTGGGCATGAATGTGATGATTTCAGCTAACAATTTTGTCTCACTGTATCTCGGCTTGGAATTACTCTCCTTGAGTCTATATGCCATGGTTGCTTTGCAACGTGACTCGGCCACCGCCACAGAAGCCGCGATGAAGTATTTCGTCTTGGGTGCGTTAGCTTCCGGGTTGTTGTTGTATGGTATGTCAATGCTGTACGGTGCCACAGGATCACTGGAGTTGGGCGTGATTTCTAATGCCATTCAACACGGTGTGCCGAATAAATCACTGCTGGTATTCGGTTTGGTATTCATTGTGTCTGGCTTGGCTTTCAAGCTGGGGGTCGTGCCTTTCCATATGTGGGTGCCTGACGTGTATCAAGGCGCGCCTACTGCCATGTCGATGTTAATTGGGACGGCACCCAAGTTGGCTGCCTTCGCTTTTGTGGCGCGCATCTTGGTAGAAGGCTTACAACCTTTAGTGCAAGACTGGTCCGGCATGTTGATTGTGTTGGCGATTGCGTCTATGGCCTTGGGTAATTTGTCCGCCATTGCGCAAACCAACATCAAACGCATGTTTGCTTATTCGACCATCACCCATATGGGCTTCTTGTTGCTGGGTTTTATTAGTGGCGGTATTGAAGGCTATGGTGCTTCGATGTTCTATGCAGTGGTCTATGTGCTGATGTCGCTGGGCGGTTTCGGTATGGTCATGTTGCTGTCCCGCGTGGGTTTCGAATCGGACTCCCTGAGCGATTTTAAGGGACTCAATCAGCGTAGTCCTTGGCTGGCTTTTATGATGATGTTGTTGATGTTGTCAATGGCGGGCATTCCTCCAACCGTTGGTTTTTATGCAAAATTCTCAGTGTTAAATGCCATCGTGCAAACGGGGCACACTTGGTTGGCGATAGTGGCCGTATTGTTCTCATTGATCGGTGCGTTCTACTACTTACGTGTGATTAAATTGATGTACTTTGATGCACCTGAAAGCCACGCACGCATTTTTGTCAGTGCCGATACTGGGCTGCTGATTTCCTTGAATGGCTTAGGCGTGTTGCTGATTGGCATCATGCCAGGCGCATTGATGTCGGTTTGTGCCGTCGCGGTACAGCAATCGCTATTGCTGCATTAGACTGTTGTAAAGCAAATAGCCAACTCCCGCCCTGTGCGGGAGTTTTGTTTTGTGCGCCGTGCTTTGTGCTATTCGTGGCAAAATACGCGCGAAGTTTTAATCTGTGAGGGCGTGATGCAAGATCATTGGTTGTGGTGGTTCGCGGCACTCTTGTTGGTGATCGCCGAAATGTTTACAGGCACGTTTTATTTGTTGGCGATTGCGGCGGGATTCTTGGGAGCAGGTTTGGTCGCTTACTTGGGGCTGGCTTGGAGTGGACAAGTTGTGGTTGCGTCATTGTTATGCAGTGCCTGTGTGCTGCTGATTCAACGCTGGAAAAAACAGCAGGTCGATGTGCACGGTACAGCTAATTTTTCCAATGACATTGGCGAGTTTGTGCATGTGGTGACTTGGCTGGATGAACGCCATGCGCGCGTCAGTTATCGTGGCGCAGAATGGGACGCAGAATTGGCCTCATATGTTTTACAAGATATAGAACGTAGCAGTTGGCGTATTGTTGATATTGTAGGTTCGCACTTAATTGTCGAGTAAAGGAAATAATATGGATATCGTCGTTATCGCGTTGGGTTTATTTGCCGTTATTCTCGCCTTGCAAGCGATCAAAATAGTGCCGCAACAGAATGCTTGGGTGGTGGAACGTTTTGGCAAGTACTACACCACCCTAGAGCCAGGCTTAAACATTTTGATCCCCTTTATGGACAGGATAGCCTACCGTCATCGCTTGACGGAGTTCCCTATCGACATTGCACCGCAAGTCTGTATCACCCGCGACAATACCCAAGTGCAAGTCGATGGCGTGTTGTATTACCAAGTGACGGATGCTGCGCGCGCCAGTTATGGTACGTCCAACTATTTGGCGGCCATCACCATGCTGGCGCAAACCGCATTGCGTTCGGAATGCGGCAAACGTGATTTGGATAAGTTGTTGGAAGATCGTGATGCGATCAATCGTACCGTCGTATTTGCACTTGATGAAGCGAGCCCGAACTGGGGCGTGAAAGTGTTGCGTTATGAAATCAAAGACATTACGCCGCCCCAACAAGTATTAGCCGCGATGCAAAAACAAATTACTGCTGAGCGCGAAAAGCGTGCCTTGATTGCCCAATCAGAAGGTAAAAAACAAGAGGAGATTAACCTCGCCGAAGGCAAGATGACGGCTTCTATCAGGGAATCGGAAGGCTCCAAGCAAGCTGCTATTAACAATGCCCAAGGCGAGGCCGAAGCGTTGCTGTTGGTGGCAAACGCCACAGCGGAATCCATCAAGGTGGTTGCGACAGCCACACAAAGCGAAGGCGGGATGGTGGCGGTAAACCTTAAAGTGGCCGAGCGTTTTGTGGATGCTTTCGGTAATATCGCCAAGCAAGGCAATACCATGATTTTGCCTGGCAATGCGGCGGATATTGCGGGTATGGTGGCAACCGCGATGCAAGTAGTTAAGAAAAGTTAAATAGGTGTTGTGTAACCCCACGAACTTTTTGTGCCGTGATGAGTTTTAGTGACATCGCTATGGTTTAATCCGAACATGAAATTCCCCTTTCAAAATATCGCCCTGATCGGCAAACATAAAGCTCCAGAAGTGGCTGCGCCATTGTTAAAGCTGGCGGACTTTTTGCGCGAGCTGGGGCTGAATGTGGTGGTGGATAGCCTGACTGCTGAGCAGTTGGGGACATCGTCTTATCCCGCCATGTGTTTAGCGGACATGGCGCAGGCGATGGACTTAGCCATCGTCATTGGTGGGGATGGCACGATGTTAAACATTGCGCGCACCTTGGCTCCGAATCATGTGCCGTTGATCGGCGTGAATCAGGGGCGGTTAGGCTTTCTCACCGATCTCACTGTGGAGAACATGCAGGACAGTGTCGCCGCAATGTTGCAAGGGAAATTTGTTACAGAACAACGACTGTTGCTGTCCGCACACGTGATGCGCGCAGATGTTGAGGTGTTTAGTGGCTTAGCCTTCAATGAGGTAGTGGTGCATCGCAGCCATATCAGTAGCATGATTGAATTCGAAGTGCGCATTGATGGACAATACCTTTATAACCAACGTGCCGACGGGTTAATCGTGGCCACTCCCACAGGTTCTACAGCGTATGCCCTGTCCGCAGGGGGGCCTATTCTGCATTCCAGCTTGGCACTGTTAGAGTTGGTACCTGTGTGTCCACACACTTTGAGCAACCGCCCCATTGTGGTGAATGCCGCTTCGGTGATTGAGATACTCATGCATCGCAGCAGTGATATACGCATCCGTTACGATAGCCATACCCAATTTGATTTGCAGTTGCACGACCAAATCGTGGTCACGCGTTATCCCGAACCCGTCTGTTTGCTACACCCCGTAGGACACAGTTATTACCACACCTTGCGTGAAAAACTGCTCTGGAATCAGACCCTGTAAATGTTGAAATTTTTGAGCATTCGCGATTTCGTTATCGTCTCATCCCTTGAGTTGGATTTCAGTGCGGGCTTTACCGCCTTAACAGGTGAAACGGGCGCAGGCAAATCTATCTTGATTGACGCACTGTCGTTGGCTTTAGGTGAGCGTGGCGATGCCAGCATGGTACGCAATGGCTGTGAGCGTGCCGAAGTGAGTGCTGAATTTGAAATTAAAACCTTACCGCAAGTACAACACTGGCTCGCTGAACAAGAATTACAAGGTGACGACGGACTGTGCTTATTGCGTCGGGTGCTTGAGCTTGGTGGGCGGTCACGTGGCTTTATCAATGGGCGCAGTGCCACGTTGCAGCAAATGCGCGAACTGGGTGAGCAGTTACTCGATATTCACGGGCAACATGCACACCAATCACTATTGCGCGCAGATGCGCAGCGCAGTTTGCTGGATGGTTATGCAGGTAGCATGGCGTTGGCACAACAAGTCACACAACACTATCGTGCTTGGCAAGCATTGCAGCGTCGCCGTGTTGCGTTAAGTGAGAATGCACAAGCCTTGACGGCGGAGCGAGAATTGTTGTTATTTCAGCGCGATGAATTGCAAGGTTTGGCTTTCACCCTGAGCGAATGGCAGGAGCAACAAGCCGAACATACGCGACTAGCACATGCGGCGAGTTTGCTTGATACCGCAGC
>JAVHPV010000142.1:0-2662 GCA_036170775.1 Gallionella sp.
ACCTCCACCTCAGGCGGCGGCATCCCCGCGCCTGGCACGGCGGGTTTGGCAGCAGATTTATCCGCTCCACCACAGGCCACCAAAGTGGTAGTGAGTAGCGCGGCAATAGCAAACGTCTGGGGAGTAAACATTATCAAATTCCTTTGGGTTTATTGCACAAGCAAGATGTCCGCAAATTATACGGAAATCACAAAAAACGTTTTTTTGTAGAGGTTAGATTTATGGAGCAATTACTTACCTCATCGCTCGATAAATCGAGCTTCTACCAAACCTAAGGAGGTACTGATTTATTCGGTTTTGTCATTGATGAAACGACTAGCCATTCGACTAAGCCAGCAAGCTGGCAAGTCGCTGGTTATCCCGCGAAAGCGGGAATCTATTTATATTAAGGCACTGGATCTCCGCCTGCGCGGAGATGACGAATAAATCAGTGCTTCCCTAAAGAGCTATTTGAATTTCCAGTTTTGATTTTTGCTCTGGCGGTATGTCTAAGTTGCTGCTGATTTACCCTAAAAAACGCAGTTAACTTCCCGCCTCGGCTAAATTGACAAAGTAGCATCACCCTGTGTGTTTTTTGCACTTGATGAGTGAAACCGCCATCGTTTAGGGGGCTGCCATGCTTTGAATTATCGGCGTTTCCCCGTCTTCTTACCCCCGCACCCAAGTCTGCGCGGCTGCGTAGTCGCTGAATACGCAAATCTCCGCATCCACAAACAGGCGTGACAGCCATGCTTGCCAAGTGAGCCATTGGTCTTCGGTGACGACGGCGATTTTGTTGAAGTCGTGGTTGTGTTCGCGGCTAAAAAATTTGATCTCTTCCCACGCTACATCGACGCTGTAGTCGATCATGCCGCGCAGGTCAAAGAGCAAATTGAGGTTGCCTGGTGCGGTTAATTTGTACAGGGATTGTTCTTCAAAAGATTTGAAGTCGGCGAGGGTGAATTCGCCAAGAACGGCGACGTTGACGAGGTTGTCTGTTTGTTCAAGGGTAATCATGGTGTGCTCTCTGAAGTGTTATGTATCGGGGTGTTGCGGAGATAGGCGCAAGCTTAACACACCACCCGCGATGATGAGTGCCATGCCCAGCCAGCTACTGAGGGGCAATGCCTCGTGCCATAACACGATGCCAAATAGACTGGCAAAGATGATGGTGCTGTAAGCGAAGCTACCCACAACGAGGGTTTTACCGAAGCGATAGGCGCGAGTCATGGCGAGTTGCGCAAGGGTGGCGGTGATGCCCAAACCTAGTAGCAGGATGCCGCTTTGCCATGACACTGAATGGACGCTGTCGAATAGCATCCACACGCCGCTGGCGAGGGTGGCGATGAGACTGAAATAGAATACGGTGCGGGTTTCGGGTTCGCCTAGTTTGCCGAGTTGTTTGACGTTGAGATAGGCGAGGCTGGCGAAAAAGCCTGAGATTAAACCGAGCAGCCCTGGTAAAAGTTGGTCGCGCGCCAAGGTGGGATGGAGTAGCAAGACCACGCCAGCAAATCCTAAGCCAATAGCGATGCTGAGTGGCAAGTGGAATTTGTCTTTGAACACCAGCATGGTGAGTACGGTAAGAAATAACGGTGCGGTGTAATTCAGGGTGATGGCGGTGGCAAGGGGTAATACGGTGATGCAGTAAAAAAATAATGCCAAGGCTATTGTGCCCGAAAGTCCGCGCCATGCGTGGTTGCGCCAGTGTTGGGTGGCGAGGCGGACGCGTTGCTGGTGCATGAGGAGCAACATCAGCAATAAGCCGATGGCGCAGCGATAAAACACTAATTCAACATGCGAGAAATAGGCCGCACCCAGTTTGACGAACACGCCCATGCAGGCGAATAAGACTCCCGCGACCAGCATCCATAGCTCACCCATACTAGGTGTTCATGCCCATGTGTCGGGAAGGTGAGCGTTAAAGATTGGGCACAAGGTTGCGGCGCAGATACTCGTGAAAATGCAGCATGCCGTCTTCGGTGGGCGATTGATACGGGCCATGCTCTTCAATGCCACGCTGATAGAGCGATTTGCGGCCTTGATTCATGCGCAGACAGATGATGTCGTCTTCCACAGCGGTTTCGTTATAGGCTTTTTGTTCTGCTGCGATGTAGTCGCGTTCGAACAGCACAATGTCTTCCAAATAATAGAATTCAACAATGTTGGTGCAGGCTTCCGCGCCATTGGGGACGAGGGTACTGATGACCAGTGTGCCTGGATACCACTCAACCATGATATTGGGGTAGTAGGTCAGCCAGATTGCGCCATACTTGGGGAGCTTGCCGCCGTGATAGCGCAGCACTTGCTCTTGCCACTTGCCATAAGCTGCGGTGCCCACCTTTTGTAATTTGTTGCTGATGCCCACCGTTTGCACGCTGTATTGCTCGCCGAATTCCCATTTGAGGTCAGCGCAGTTTACAAAGTTACCTAAGCCGGGATGGAAGGGTTCGACGTGGTAGTCTTCCAGATAAACCTCAATGAAGGTTTTCCAGTTAAACGCGTATTCGTCTACTTGCACACGATCCAACATGTAGCCCGAAAAATCTAAGTCTTGCATTACGCCAACGTTGGATAAGTCTTGAGCGATGTCGCGTTTGCCCGAAAACAACATGCCGTTCCAGTTTTGCAGCGGTGATTTGTTTAGGTGTAAACAAGGATTCTCAGGGAAGTGTGGCGCGCC
>JAVHPV010000143.1:0-2660 GCA_036170775.1 Gallionella sp.
AAGCAGGCATTCGTTTTACCGATGGCTTGGTACGATTATTTTCCAATGATTTGCCGCTGCTGAGCACCGCGCGCGCCGCTGCTCTCAGCGCGCTGGATTGTTTACCATTTGCCAAAAAATTTGTAGCGAAGCGCATGATGTTTGGCGCAAATGGCTAATAATTCTAAGCAACACATACAACTCAATTGTTGCTAAACTGAACGTCACTTATTGCACTGCATATCTTGTTAAGGAGAATCACCATGAGCAAAGATAACGCCCCCATTGAGGTAGAACAGGTTTCTTGTGATATATGCCTAAAAGAAGTTCCAAAATCTGAGGCGGTTGTTCCAGAAGCAGGTGATTACGTCGCGCATTTTTGTGGCTTGGACTGCTACGAAAAGTGGAAAAACCAAAATCCCCAAACTCCAAAACCCAAAAACTAAAGGGTGTCTCGAAAAATTTAGCTTTCGCCTAAAGGCGAGGTGCGAAAAAAATTTCGCCGTGCAGCATATAGATGATATGTAAGCAAGAAATTTTCTTAGCAACGCAGCAGTTAGGATGAAATATGGATTTTTCGAGGGGGGGCTAAAGATGCCTCATCCTCATAGCAACTCCACCACCACAGGGGTGTGATCGGAAGGACGCTCCAGTTTGCGCGGGGCTTTGTCAATCACGCAACTTTTACAATCTGGACGCAGGGCATCGCTGATCAGAATGTGGTCGATGCGCACTCCCATATTGCGGCGAAATGCCATCATGCGGTAATCCCACCAACTGAAGGCTTTGTCCGCCTGTTCAAACAGGCGGAAACTATCATGCAATCCCAGAGCCAATAATCTGCGGAACTGCGCGCGTTCAGGTTCGCTGACCAGCACGTTGCCTTGCCAAGCTTTTGGATCATGCACATCACGATCTTCAGGGGCAATGTTGTAGTCGCCCAACAGTAGCAATTTTGGATAGCGCAACAACTCTGTTTGCAACCATCCATGCAAGGCATTCAGCCAATTGAGTTTGTATTGGTATTTGTCCGAATCGAGGCTCTGCCCGTTAGGGATATACACGCACACCACGCGAACGCCGTTGATGGTGGCGGCAATCACACGCTTTTGTTCATCCTCAAAGTTGGGGATGCCGACCTGCACATCGCTGAGGGCAATCCGGCTCAGAATGGCAACACCGTTGTAGGTCTTCTGTCCGCTAAATGCCACCTGATAACCCGCAGCTTCGATCTCCGCCTGAGGGAAGTTTTTATCCTCGGTCTTGGTCTCTTGCAGACACACCACGTCGATAGGGTTCGCCGCCAGCCAATCCAACAGATGCGGCAAGCGCACTTTGAGAGAATTTACGTTCCACGTGGCGAACTTCATGGTGCAACAGGGCTTGTTGGGGGGATGGAGCTAGTGGGATTTACCTTGTTCAAGTGATGATAGACGGTCGTTTTGGGGTAGCCCGCATTATCTAATTCAGCCTGCCATTGCTGCTCTTGTAACCCCTTCAAATAATTTTCCCCAATCTGTAACACGGGCACACGATCCGTCCCCACCTGTTGCTTGAAAGCATCAACTTCATCTTTGCTAACAAGCACTTTCTCCGCGTAAGGGATACCCCGTTTTTGCAACAATTCACGCGCCTGAGCGCAATAATCAACGCAATCATTTGCCACATACAAAGTGACAGGAAACTTTTGTTGTGCGCGGCGTGTTTCATAAGACAATGGCTCGACTGAAATCGTTGAAGCCGTCAGTTTTTTAAGCACGATTTTGTTGGCATCTGGCATGGGCACATCACCGTAATGCACCTTACCTTGCGCGTCTACCCAACGATATAACGCTTCCGCATTTGCCGCCGCCGTCACCAGTAGCACACCCACGCATAAACCTAAAAACTTTTGCATAAGTTCCCCCATTAGGCAATTTCTGACAGACCATTATGCCGCAACAGCGCGTCGATGGAAGGGGCGCGGCCACGGAAGGCGGTGAAGGATTCCATCGCAGGGCGCGCGCCACCCATCGCCAACACCTCCGCACGGAAGCGTGCGCCGATCTCTGGGTTGAGCACGCCGTGCTCTTCAAACAAACTGTACGCATCCGCTGACAACACCTCCGCCCACTTGTAGCTGTAGTAACCAGCGGAATAGCCGCCGGAGAAGATGTGCGAGAAACTCTGCGGGAAGCGGTTGAACTCGGGCGGTATGAGCACCGCCACTTCGGCGCGCACTTCGTCTAGCAACTGCAATATGCCGCTCCGACGAGGTGGGGTGAAACCCTCTGGTGCGGGAGTAGCGGCTGGGCGACCGCTCCCGCAATCGGCTGGCTGCGCCAGTAACGTGTCGCGGTCGCCGTTGCCTTGCCCCACATTAAAGTTGCTGTGCATTAGCATATCGAACATAGCAAATTCTATCTGGCGCAATGTGGCCAGACCACTCTGGAAGTTCTTCGCGGCGAGCATCTTATCGAACAGGGTGCGCGGTAGTTTTTCGTTGGTGTCTGCGTGGCGTGTCATGCCTTGCAGCACATCCCACTCCCAGCAGAAGTTCTCCATGAACTGGCTGGGCAATTCGACCGCATCCCACTCCACCCCGTTGATGCCTGACACGCCGAGGTCTTCTACTTCGGTGAGTAGATGATGCAAGCCGTGACCAAACTCGTGGAACAGCGTTTGCACTTCGTCGTGGGTGA
>JAVHPV010000144.1:0-2655 GCA_036170775.1 Gallionella sp.
GCGGATGCTGAGGCGATGCAATTATGGCTCAGGCATTTTGCGCACAACGATGCGAGGCCACCTGATTTGTTGCTCATCAATTTACGCTTGCCAAAGTTGATGGGGTGGGCGATGCTGCGCAAACTGCGTTTGCAACCGCAGTTGAGTACATTGCCTATCGTGGTCTATTCCGCGCACTACACGCAACAGGAGGTGCAGATGAGTTATTTAATCGGTGCAAATAGCTTTGTTGCCAAGCCGCAGACGGTTGACCAGTTCGTCGAGTTGCTCACCGCTCAATTCAGCTTGTGGTTTAAGCCGCCTCTCCCTGCGGAAATGCACGCCGCCTAATACGATGGCGATCCCCCTCAACATTATTTTTATCGAGCTTGCGCAAGCGGACATGGATTTGTTGTCGCAGGCCTTGCGTGATGCAGACTATGCCCCGCAGGCGGTGGTATTGCCGAACTTATCCGAACTCCCCAAGGGATTAACTGCCGCGACGCAAGTATTGGTAGTGAATTCTTGGCATGAACATCCGCAGAAAATTAGCCAGGTCAGTGCGCTGCTGCGTGAACGGATGTTGGATGTTCCGCTATTCATTTATGCCCAATCGGGTTCTTTTGAATCCATCATTGATGCCTTGCAGGCGGGGGCGCAAGATTTTATTAGCACAGAGAATCCCCAACGTATCGTATCTGCCTTACAGCGTGAACTAAGCTATGTTGAATTGCGTGCTGAACAGCGCGAACAGATTGTCACGGATTATTTGCTGCAAGAGATAGACGCGCTTATTTTACAAGCGTGGGATGTTGAACCCTTGGTTAGCAAGATTTGTCAGCGCGTCATTGAGCTGTTTGACTTAAGGTTGGCTTGGATAGGTGAGAAGCAATCTGATGGTTTCGTCAAAGTATTAGCGGCGGCAGGGCAGGTTGATTATTTGCAGGATATTGTGGTTCGTTGGGATGACAGCCCGCAAGGCAATGGCACAGGCGGCAGGTCGATCAAAACAGGGCAGCCTGTGGTTCTGGCGGTCACTGACCATGATTTTGCTCCGTGGCGGGAACGTGCTCAACGCTTTGGTATACGTAGCATTGTTGCCTTGCCGATGATTGCGCGGGGTGAGGTACTTGGCACCTTGATGCTCTATAGCGAGAAAGAGCAGGTGTTCAATGCGGCAGCCATCAAACGCTATGCGGCATTTGCCAAGCGTATCGCTGTGGCTTTGTTAGTGACGCAAGAGCAGCAGCAACTGAGGTTGTTACGTGGGGCGATGGATAGTGCCACGAATGCTATGTTTGTCACTGAAAAAGCGGGCACTATCGTGTGGTTCAATGAGGCATTAAGTTTGTTCAGTGGTTACTCTTTCGCGGAGTTGCTGGGGGCAACGCCGCAGTTGTTCAATTCTGGGGTGCAAGATGCTGCCTTCTGGAAAGATTTTTGGGCAAGCATTCTGCAAGGTAAGGCGTGGCGCGGCGAAGTGGTGAATCGGCGTAAGGACGGTAGCTTGCTCAACGTGGTGCAAAACGTCACGCCTTTATTTGATAACACTGGGCAGTTGACGCATTTTTTAGCGGTGCAGCAAGACGTGACTGAAATGAAAGAGTTAGAGCGCGAGGTGCAGTTTCTGGCGTATCACGACGTGCTGACAGGCTTGCCGAATCGCGTGTTATTTAATGATCGTATGCAGCAGGCCATCAGCCAATCCAAGCGCGACCAAGCCGAGTTTGCCTTGTTGTTCATTGATCTGGATGGATTCAAAGAAGTGAATGATACTTATGGTCATGCGGCAGGAGATCGATTGTTACAAATTGCTGCGGATCGCTTGCGCGCCTGTGTGCGTGCCGCTGATACCGTGGCGCGCTTAGGCGGTGACGAATTTACCGTGTTATTGCGTGAGGTCAACGATAGCAAGAACTTGCAGCGTGTCGCAGGGAAAATTCTGAAGAGTATTGCAGCCCCTTACGATCTTGGCGAATATAAAGCGGTAGTTACCGCCAGCATCGGCATCAGTCGCTATCCCAAACATGCTTTGGGCACTGAAAAGCTGATGAATTATGCGGATGAAGCTATGTATCAAGCCAAACAGAGTGGTAAAAATCGTTGTGTGTTATATCAGAAAAATTAGAAGGGCAGAATGAGTGCCGCATCCTGCGCCAATAACACATGGCGAAAATCTTGTTGAATACGTGCCAGTGCAGCGGGTGTTTCCGCTTCAAAGCGCAGCACGATCACAGGCGTGGTATTCGAGGCGCGCATCAACCCAAAGCCATCGGCATACTCCACGCGCAATCCATCCAAACGAATAATCTCTTGGGCTTCGGTAAAATTTGCGTTCGCGCCAATTTGTGCAATCAAGGCATGGTTCGCGCCTTCGGCGGTATGCACATGGAGTTCGGGGGTGCAATACGCATCGGGTAAGGCATTGAGTGTTGCGCTGGGGTTCGCCACTTTACTCAGACATTCCAACAAGCGCGCCCCCGTGTATAAACCATCATCGAAGCCATACCAGCGTTCTTTGAAAAACACATGCCCACTCATTTCACCCGCAAGCAAAGCACCCGTTTCGCGCATTTTGGCTTTGACCAACGAGTGTCCAGTTTTCCATAAGGTCGGCTGACCACCGTGCTGGCGTATCCAGTTGAACAGGTTGCGGGTCGATTTGATGTCGAAGAT
>JAVHPV010000145.1:0-2627 GCA_036170775.1 Gallionella sp.
ACGATGGAGCTTCACGTTTGTTTGGCTTTGCCGTAATCAGAAAATTTGGCTTGCGCCTTGCTAAACTCGACATCACTAAGTAGCACAGGTTCGCCAACAGACAAGGCTTTTAGATACATTTCACTTAAAGTTTCAACTTCCAGCGCGATTTTGTAGGCATCGGCAAGACTATGCCCTGCGGCTAATTGTCCGTGGTTTGCCAGCAGACAGGCTTTGCGCCCCTGCATAGCGATGAGTGCCGCCTGCGATAGTTGTTGCGTGCCAAAGGTCGCGTAACCAGCACAGCGGATGTTGTCGCCGCCGATCAAAGCAATCATGTAATGGAAGGCTGGAATGTCACGGCGCAAGCAGGCTAGGCTGGTTGCCGCCAAAGAATGCGTATGTACCACGGCATTGAATTCACGCCGTGCCACATACAAATCACGATGGAACAGCCATTCACTGGAAGGATGCCAGCGACCTTGCGCATTCCCAGCAAAATCAACCCACACAATATCTTCGGCACTCAAGCCTGCCGCGCCGAAACCTGATGGGGTAATTAAAAAGCCCTCGCCACAACGCACACTCAAATTGCCGGATGCACCACGATTTAACCCTAGTCTATCTAGGCGTTGTGTCATGTGTACCAAATCAGCACGCAACTGAGCTTGTGTGGGCTTTATATCGGCAGCGTTAGGTGTTTTCATCATAGCTAAGGAACATCACTCGCAGCCTGTCGGACTGAACCAAGCAGTGTCGATTCGTTGCATTCGAGAGGCTGCAACAGCATGACTAGGCAGCAAATTTTTTGCATTCTTTATAACAGGCAGCGCAACTCTCTCCACAGGCTTTACATTCTTCATGCTTGTCTGCATGTTTCTTACAAGCCTCTTCACATTGTTGGCAAGCATCCATCGCAATACTGGCTAAACGTGTAGTTTGCTTAGCATTTTGATTGGCAAGCTGTTGCAATGCGCCACAAATCGCCAGCATTTGATTGACGCTCTTGGAGCAATCCGCCATGTCTTTATCGCCGTCGCCCAACAACACCAAACAGTGACTCAAGCAAGCCTGACCTTTTTGCACACAATCAGCCGTTGCAGTTGCCAAAGCAGCATAGGGTTTTTCGTGGTGATGCATGTGCATATCAGCATGATTCATCGCTGCATGATCCATCATCATGTGATCGTGTTCAGCAGCTTGCGCCCCTTTAACCACCGCAGCTCCCGCCAAGGCGATGCCACTCAGTAACAATTCTCTTCTGTTCACGTTTATCTCCTTAGGTAACGTTACTCGTCTTGCACTTCTCGATTGGGAAAAAGCTCTTGGGTAAAACCAAAATTACGCATATCATTGATGCGCATCGGATACAAAATTCCGTCTAAATGATCGCACTCATGTTGCACGACGCGAGCATGAAAACCACTCACAGCACGATCAATTAGCGCGCCGTGTTCATCATACCCCTGATAACGAATTTTCAGATAACGCGGCACAGAGCCGCGCAAGCCAGGCACGCTCAAACAACCTTCCCAACCCTCCTCCGTGCTGTCGCTCAAGGGGGTGATGACAGGATTGATGAGTATGGTATAAGGCACTGCATCCGCATCGGGATAACGCGGATTTTTCTCTGGCTCAGCTGCCTCGGCGGGGCTACCAAAAATCACCACGCGCAACCCTACACCAATCTGTGGAGCAGCCAATCCAACCCCTTGCAAGGCTTGCATGGTGTCGCGCATATCCGCCAACAACGCACATAATCCCGCACTGGCGAAATCACTGACAGGTTCGGCAATCTGCCATAAGCGTGCATCGCCCATGCGCAATACCGACTTAACCGCCATGCTCATCGTCATCCGTACAATTCACCACACACTCCAAAATGCTACGCACTTGCGCCATTGCCGCACTGGCAGTGGCATTCACCTGTTCAATTTTAATGCCGTGGCGACTATCGCCCCGTCCTGCCGCGTAATTCGCTACCACGGCGAGAGTGGCATAGCGCAGCTCCAACTCCATCGCTAAAGCCGTTTCAGGCATCCCTGTCATCCCCACCATATCGGCTCCATCGCGTTCATAGCGATTGATCTCAGCGAGACTATCCAAACGAGGGCCTTGCGTCGCCGCATACGCACCCTGATTCAGGCAAGGCTGTCCAACCCGCTGCGCACTTTGCAGAATGCGCTCACGCATTCTTGGATGATAAGGAACAGTGAAATCGGCATTGCTGTAGGGCATATCACGGCTATCAAAAAATGTCGCATCTCGGCCATGGGTGTAATCAAGAATCTGATCAGGTACGACCAGTGTTCCTGGACTGAGATCGGCGCGTATCCCCCCCACCGTTGCAACCGACACCACTTCCGTCACCCCTTGTTCGCGCAATGCCCACAGATTGGCGCGATAGTTCACCAAATGCGGCGGAATGGTGTAACCGAAGCCATGCCGCGCTAAAAAAATCACTTCATGGTGATTCAGTGTGCCAAACAAAAACGGCCCAGAGGGTTCTCCATAGGGAGTGCGCATCACTTGGCGATGAGTGATTTTCAGATTGGCCAGTTCCGTCAAACCGCGCCCCCCAATGATTGCAAGCATCGTTACTCCTTCACTGCGTAAATGGCGGGCAGGTTACGCCACGCACCTTGAAT
>JAVHPV010000146.1:0-2620 GCA_036170775.1 Gallionella sp.
CTCATCGACCTCGACATTGAAACCGCCGGTAAAGAGCAACGCAAAAGCAACATTTACAAAGCTGTCATCACTCGCCTTGAGCCTAGCCTCGAAGCCTGTTTCGTCGAATATGGCGGCAACCGTCACGGTTTTCTGCCCTTCAAAGAAGTCTCTCCCCAGTTCTATCAAGCAGGTTGTGGCAACCGTCCTTCTATCAAAGAAGCACTGCGCGAAGGCCAAGAGTTGTTGGTGCAAGTTGAAAAGGACGAACGCGGTAACAAGGGGGCAGCCCTCACTACTTACATTAGCTTAGCGGGACGTTACATCGTTTTAATGCCGAACAATCCTAACGGTGGCGGCGTATCGCGGCGTATCGAAGGGGAAGAGCGCAACGAGTTGCGTGAAGTTTTATCAAACGTCGAAGTACCGCAGGGCATGAGCATCATTGCGCGCACCGCAGGTATTGGGCGCAACGAAGAAGAATTGCAATGGGACTTGAATTACCTGACGCAATTGTGGGAAGCCATCGCCGATGCCGCCCAGTCAGAAAAAGCTCCCTCCCTGATTTATCTGGAAAGTAGCTTGGTGGTGCGCGCCATCCGCGACTATTTCAACCCAGAAATCGGCGAAATTCTCATCGACACAGAAGATGTCTATCAACAGGCTCATGCTTTTATGAGCACGGTAATGCCTGACAATGTTGATCGCATTAAGCGTTATGTGGATGACGTACCGTTGTTCTCACGTTTCCAGATTGAACATCAAATCGAGTCGGCACATTCCCGCGAAGTGCGTTTGCCTTCGGGCGGGGCCATCGTCATTGACCATACCGAAGCTTTAACCGCCATCGACATTAACTCGGCGCGTGCTACCAAAGGTGCGGATATCGAGTCTACCGCCTTCAACACCAACCTTGAAGCCGCCGAAGAAATCGCCCGTCAAATGCGTCTGCGTGATTTGGGTGGTCTGATCGTGATCGACTTCATCGACATGGAAAACAGCCGTAACCAGCGTGATGTGGAAAACCGTTTACGCGACTCATTACGTCATGATCGCGCTCGTGTACAAACCGCCAAAATCTCCCGTTTTGGCCTGCTGGAGTTATCCCGTCAACGCCTGCAACCCAGCTTGGGCGAAAGCAATTACATGGCTTGCCCACGATGCAACGGGATAGGTCATATTCGCGGCACAGAGTCTTCTGCTTTGCACATCCTGCGCATCATTCAGGAAGAGGCAATGAAAGAAACCAGCATGGCAATTCACGTGCAAGTGCCCGTCGATGTCGCCACCTTCTTGCTCAATGAAAAACGCGCTGACATTCATCGCATCGAATCGCGTTTGCATGTGTCCGTAACGCTGATTCCGAACCCTTATTTGGAAACGCCTAACTACACTATTAGCCGTTTACGCCAAGATGATTTGAACAGCGAATTACCCGTCGCAAGTTACAAGTTAGTTGAGAAACCCAGCGAAGAAAAACCTGAATCAAGTAGTGCCGAGCAACAAAAAGCCACCCGTGCGCAAGCGGTGGTAAAGGGCATTACGCCGGCACAACCCGCACCGACCAAGGTTGAAGAAGCTAAACCCACCACCTCGTTGTTAGGCAAAGTCATGGGCTGGTTCAAAGCCTTGACTGAGGAAGAGCAAGCCCCCGTTAAACCCGCCGCCAAACCACGCAACGCACCCCGTGCAGAGCGTGGCGAACGTGAGCGCAATGACGGTAAGCGTCGTGAACGCGGTGCGCGTGGTGAGCGTCCTGAACGTGGTGAACGCAATGAAGGCGGCAATCCACGCAACGAGCCACGCAACAAACCTGTGCAAGGCGAGGCCAAGCCACAAGAAGTACGCGAACCCCGCGAACCGCGTGAGCCACGACCACCTAAGCCACCACGCGCACCACGTCCCTCCCCCGCTCAAGCGGTAGTAGAGGAAAAAGCTGTTACAACCAATCAACAGGAAAACGTCGTAGCAAGCAGCGAGGAAGCTACGGCATCGGAAGGTGGTGCACGCCGTCGCGGTCGTCGCGGTGGTCGTCGTGAACGTGAACGTCGTGACAACTTGGCGCAAGCTGGCGAAGGTGTTGTGAACACCTCCGAAGCCAATAACGCAGCACAAGCAACCCCTGTTCAAGCTAAAGTTTCGGTGACTAAGCCCACTGAATACGTGGCTTATCCTGCGGGATACGTTGCACCGTTGAAGCCCACCGAGTATTTGGCAATGCCTGCGGTGGTAGCAGCCCCCGCTGTAATTGCAGTGACCAACGTCGCCGTTGCTAATAACAGCGTCGGCACTGCTACGGGTGAAAGCTTGGTACAGATTGAAACTGATCGCAGCAAAGTGGTTGCTGTTGCAAGCATCTCTGAACCAACAGGGCAGCCCGCTAACCGTCGCCGCAATCGTCAACGCGAGGTATATGTTGAGAATGAACCTTTGGTACAAATAGAGACGCAACGCCCACAAGCGTAAGCCTTCCGTCTCACCCGCAGCTCGAATCAGCACATCACTGACTCGAGCTGTTTTTTTATGTAGCAAATTTAATCCAACGTGTTCATTAGGCGGTAGGAGCTCGATTTATCGAGCAATGTGTGTAAAAAATCGCTCGATAAATCGAGCTCCTACAAAAGAGTGCAGTTCTAAGGAA
>JAVHPV010000147.1:0-2591 GCA_036170775.1 Gallionella sp.
CTCACACAACGTTTTACGCGCTGGCTGTTCCGTCCCAAGATTGAACAAGGCACGATCATCCTCACGCAACGTCGTATCTTCATCTTGCCGACACGGTCGGGCTTATTCTTCGGCTTCGTCTTAGTATTGATGCTGCTCGGCGACATCAACTACAACCTGAGTTTGGGTTATGTGCTGACCTTTTTACTCGCGATGATGGCGGTCATGTCGATGCTATTTGCGTTTCGTAATTTAGCCCACCTAGCGGTGCGTGCAGGTCACACACAAGCGGTATTTTGTGGCGAAACCGCCTACTTCCAGTTGCACTTTGACAATCCTAGTGCCCTGTCCCGCTATCAGTTAACGTTACGCGATGACTCAGGACAAAAAGTTAATTTCGACGTACTTGCACAACAAGCAAGCGACGTTGCCTTCCCCCTTGTTGCTCAACAGCGTGGTTGGCTGCCCATCGGACGGTTAACTTTATCGACCGAGTTTCCGCTGGGACTGTTCTACGCTTGGTCTTATCTGCATTTCGATGCGCATTGTTTGATTTACCCCAAGCCCCTGCGGGATGTGCCACTGCCCGCAGGAAATGCGCCTGAAGGGGAAGGGAAACACAGCACTGCGGGCGATGATGATTTTGCGGGGCTGCGTAACTACGTAGCAGGAGATGCCTTACCGCGTATTGCATGGAAGGCTTATGCGCGCGGACTGGCGTTACAAGTCAAACAATTTTCTACGCCACTCGGCGAAGAGTTATGGCTGAATTTTGCGGATACACCCGATGCCCAGCTCGAAGACAAACTAGCGCGCATGGCACGCTGGATATTGGATGCTGAGGCGCAAGGGTTACGTTACGGATTAAAATTGCCTGATACGGAAATCCCTGTGCAGCAGGGCGCAGCGCACCGCGATACGTGCCTACGCCAGCTCGCACTATTCAAACTCTGATTCCATCCCCTTCAGCACTTTGAAGATGATGTCCAGCGCAAAGCCGCGTGATTGTAGAAAACGTAGCTGTTGGGCTTTTTCTTTGGCATCGTGTGGCAGCGTCCCAAACTTTCTTTGCCACACCGTACGCGCAGTTTCCAGTTCACTTTCTTTTAATGCAGGCAAGGCGGCCTCAATAAGTTCGCTGCTAATCCCTTTTTGCGTGAGTTCATGGGTGATGCGTTGTGTGCCGTAGCGACTGCGTTTGGCATGAACTAACTGGCTGGTGGCACGCGCATCGGAGAGCCAACCGCGCGCCGTTAAGTCGTCCAGCAGCGCATCCAAATCAACGGGCTGCACCTGCTCGAAATCATTTTCTAGCTGAACGTGCGGCAACAGCTTGGCGCGTAATTCGGCGCGGCTATATTCGCGGCGAGCCAGATATTGCAAGGCTCGCGCGCGTAAACTTAGCTCAGGCTTGCGCCTCATCGGACTTGCCTGCTTTGCCCGATGCTTTGGGTTTGGCTTTTTCATTGCCGGCCAACAACGCCACGCCTAACGCCTCGCGCACTTTGTTTTCGATTTCAAAAGCGATGCCTGGATTGTTGCGCAAATACTCGCGCGCATTGTCTTTGCCCTGACCGATTTTCTCACCCTTGTAGGCATACCAAGCACCCGATTTTTCCACCAGTTTGTGTTGCACCCCAAGGTCGATAATCTCGCCTTCGCGGGAGATACCTTCACCATACAAAATATCAAATAACGCTTCTTTGAACGGTGGCGCAACTTTGTTTTTTACCACTTTGACACGGGTTTCGTTACCGATGACTTCGTCGCCCTTTTTAATCGCACCAATGCGCCGAATATCCATGCGTACCGACGCGTAAAACTTGAGCGCGTTACCGCCGGTGGTGGTTTCCGGATTGCCGAACATCACGCCAATCTTCATGCGAATTTGATTGATAAAAATCACCATCGTATTGGAACGATTGATATTCCCCGTCAGCTTGCGCAAGGCTTGCGACATTAAGCGTGCGTGCAACCCCATTTGCGCATCGCCCATTTCTCCTTCAATTTCTGCCTTAGGGGTGAGCGCAGCGACCGAGTCAATCACCACCACGTCCACCGAGCCAGAGCGCACCAGCATATCCACGATTTCCAAGGCTTGTTCGCCGTTGTCAGGCTGTGAAATCAGCAGGTCTTCCACCTTCACGCCGAGCTTTTGCGCATATTGCGGATCAAGTGCGTGTTCCGCATCAATAAACGCTGCCGTACCGCCCAGCTTTTGCATTTCTGCAATGACTTGCAAAGTCAGCGTGGTTTTGCCCGAAGACTCAGGACCATAAATTTCGATGACGCGACCGCGCGGCAAACCACCCACACCCAGCGCGATGTCCAAGCCCAACGAGCCTGTTGACACCACCTGTATATCTTTGGCGACATCATGTTCGCCCAAACGCATGATGGAGCCTTTGCCGAATTGTTTTTCGATTTGGCTCAACGCCGCTGCTAATGCCTTACTTTTGTTCTCATCCATTTTTAGACCCCTTGTTCAGAATTGATGGCGGATTGTTGCACACCATTTTAGATTTGTACAGAACGAACGTTCTGTATTTTCAATTACGCGCTTACGCTGCGTTGATTCAGTAAATTCAGCACCCCTTGCAACGCCACACGCA
>JAVHPV010000148.1:0-2590 GCA_036170775.1 Gallionella sp.
CCGCACTGGCATCGCTGACACTTGCCACCTCGTCCAAACGCAGATGTCGCCCATCGCGTAAAGCAATCTCCATCTGCGCTAACTGTGCGGCAGTTCGCACCGTCGCCACCGTGCGCACCGCTTGCTCCATGCCGCCTAGATCAGCGCGTCCACCGGGGGCTTCCTGCTGAATTTGACGTAACTGCGTGGAAATTTCCGCCGCACTCAAGCCCAATGCCAACAGCTTGGTCGGATCAAGTTCGATGCGTATCTGGCGTGTCACACCGCCGACACGATTGACCGCCCCCACACCTTTCACCCCCAATAACAACTTGGTGATTTTGTTATCCACAAACCAAGACAAGTCTTCCTCGCTCATGTTGGGCGCGGTGATGGTGTAGGTGAGAATGGGCTTGCCGCTGAGTTCGACTTTATTGATGCTGGGATCGAGCATTTCGCGGGGCAAATCGCCGCGAATCCGTGACACGGTAGAACGCACATCCTCCAACGCTAAACGCGAATCGCGTTCCAAACGAAACTCGGCGGAGATAATCGCCGTACCGTCTTTGACCTGCGTGTACAGATGCTTGAGACCTTGCGCACTGGCCAGCGCGTTCTCAATCTTGCGCGCCACCTCAGCTTCCATCTGGTCGGGCGATGCGCCAGGCATGGAAGCGGTGACGGTAATCATCGGCAAGTCGATGTCAGGGAACATCTGGATTTTCATCGCCTTGAACGCCATTACCCCCAAAAAGGAGAGCATGACAAAAGCGAGTACCGCAGGTATCGGGTTGCGGATCGACCAAGCAGAAACGTTCATTGTGCGGCCACCGCAGAAACGGATACGAGCGATGCTGCGCTTGAGGCGGATGGCCGCGCAGCCTGATTCACCACCCGCACGGTGTCGCCTTCCACCAGAAACGCCGCGCCTGTTTCTACCACGGGCACTCCTTGCGCCAAGCCCGTCAGAATCTCAATCTGGTCACCGTGCCGTTGACCTAAGGTGACGACGCGCTCATGCACTTGTGATTTGTCATCCAGCACATAGACGAACGCCGTGCCATTGCGCATTGCCACTGCCGATTGTGGCAACACCGACACAATCGCGGCTTGCTCGCCCAGTTGTATCGTGCCACTTACAAACATACCCGCTAACAAGCCTGAATTGGCAGGCACATCCACCAACACCTGTCCATAACGAGTTTGCATATTGATCGAGGGCGCAACAGCACGCACTTGCCCCCGCATCGGCTGCCCTTGTGGCGTGGTTAGAGTGACTTTCATGCCAGGTTTGATGCCGCCTAATTCAGCGGCAGTCAGATCGGCCTGCCACTCCAAACGTCCTTGGCGAATCAAACGGAATAGCTCCATATTAGGCTGGGTGAGTGTCCCCACGCTGGCATTGCGTGCCGAAATAATGCCCGCATCTGGCGCGACAATCTGCAGCTGTCCTAGCCGCACAGCACTGGCTTGCAAGCGTGCGCGCTGTGCTTCCATGCGTGCCCGCGCCGCCTTCTCATTATTGCTGGCTTGGTCAGCCTGTTGCTCGCTGATAAAACCTACGTCACGTAATTTACGCATCCGTTCGGCGTTGGCACTGGCTTCGGCAAGCATCGCTTCACTCTCCTTGAGGGTGGCTTGCGCTTCGGCAGTATTGGCTTGCGCGCTATCCCTCGCCAAGGTTGCCAGCACCTGACCTTTTTTCACCACATCGCCTACGCTAACACGCACCTCAATGATGCGCACACCGCTAGTTTCTGCCCCGATGATAGCTTCTTGCCAAGCCACAATGCTCCCGTTGGCTGCCAGCGCACGAGTCCACTGGTCATTCCGCAACGACGTAGTCCGCACCGTTAAAGCGGGGCGATTGGTGACGGATGCCATCGGCGCAATGGAGGGGGCAGCCGCTCCGTTATGTTTGTTTAATCCGATCCCCGCAACCACGACCAGTAGTGCTACACCACTCAGCATCCATTTTTTGTTCATATTCGTTATCATTTTTTTGTGTTGATAGTTTGCTTCATTTTATCGTTTTACTGGAACAAAACCCCGCCCGAACTTTGTCTTGCGCTCTGGGTTCTTGCAATCATTCTGCAAGTACGTTGTCGCGGTAGGTTTCCAGCAGTATTTCAACAAAGCGATTTGCCTGCGGCGACATGAATTTACCTTTACGTAACACCAGTCCATATCCGCGTTGAGGGAAATAATTTGCGAGCGAAACAGCAATAAGTTTCTCCTGCCCAGTCAGGCAGATGGCGGTGACAATGGAAATGCCCATGCCCAATTCGACATACTTTTTGATGACCTCCCAGCCACCCGCCTCTAGGGTGACTTTGAACGACAGGTTGTGCTGCTGGAACACATATTTCACCACGCCCCAAGTGGAGAGATGGCGCGGAGGCAGAATTAAGCCGTATTGGCTGACATCTGCCAATGTCACCTTCTTTTTCTTTGCCAAGGGGTGATCCATTGGCACGATCAATACAGGATCAAATGTAATTAAGGGCTGATAAGTGATGTCATCGGGCACATCCAACATCGACCCCACCGCGAAGTCGATCTCATCCGACCTGAGCATCTTCAACCCGTCGCGCCCTGTCTCGTTGTGCAA
>JAVHPV010000149.1:0-2561 GCA_036170775.1 Gallionella sp.
CCGCCCCTGTTGCCAGGCATGGAACAGGCATTTTTACGTCACCCCGTATTAGCCCCTTACTTGTTAACCACCCAGAAAATGCTTAAAGACTGGGCAAGGACACAACATCTCAGCTGGTTCGATTTTAGTCGCAGTGAGCAATTCGGCTGTGAGACGCACGAGTTCCTCGACCCACATCACGCCACGCAAAGCTGTTACCAGAAGATATTCACCCCGTTTTGGCACAGTGCAAAAAATCTCGATGGCACGCCCTTGCTATCGGCACTAGAAAGTCGCCCACAATGATTATCGGTTCTGGATTATTGGCGCGGGCCTTTGCCCAACAATATGCCACCACAGACTCAGTCTGTTTATATGCCGCAGGGGTTTCCAATTCTTCCTGTACCGACGCAGCGGAATTTTTGCGCGAGCGACACCGCCTGAGTGAGGCATTGCAACGCTATGCCGCAGTGAATGCTTTTGTGTATTTCAGCACCTGTAGCGTGGCGGATGCCGAAGCAATGCACACCGCTTATGTGCAACACAAATTGGCGATGGAGCAATTGGTTGCTGCGCATCCGCACTACCTGATTGTGCGCTTGCCGCAAGTGGTGGGCATCACACCGAATCCACATACGCTGCTGAATTTTTTGTATGGACGCATTGCACGTAGCGAAGCCTTCAAGTTGTGGCGATATGCGCGCCGCAACATCATTGATGTAGCGGATGTAGCTGCCATTGTTACGCAACTAATCAACCATGCTGAATACCGCAACCGTATTCTCAATGTGGCAAATCCTGTGAGCTATGCCATGCCTGAAATCGTCGCTGCTTTAGAAAAAGTAACCGGTAAACAGGCGGTGTGTGAAGTGGTGGAGCACGGCGCAAGTTACTCGATAGACATTGAACCAATACGTGCCGTGATGACAGCCGCTGACGTAAAATTCGCCCCTGATTACCTAGAACGAGTGATCCAAAAATACTATGGCCGAACATACTGACACCGCGCCGTGCAAGCTCTCCATTGTTGTGCCTGTTTACCGCAGCGCGACGATATTGCCGCAACTGCTGGCACAGGTGCTGGCGGAGATGCAGCGCGAAGGACTCGCCGAAACCTTTGAGCTGATTTTGGTGAACGATGCCAGCCCCGATAACAGTTGGCAGGTCATTCAGTCGCTGGCGCAGCAACATTCTTGTGTTCGTGGCATGACCTTGCGGCGCAATGCGGGGCAGCACAACGCCATTATGGCGGGGCTGAATCAGGCGCGCGGTGAGTATGTGGTGCTGATGGATGATGACTTACAACACCCACCGCAAGCACTCGGTGAAATGCTACGCGCGCTCGAACAAGGCTATGACGTGTGTTACACCCGTTACCTGAATCGGCAACACGCTTTGTGGAAGAAGCTCGGTAGTCAATTTAATGATTGGGTGGCAACGCGTTTGCTGGATAAACCGAAAGGCTTGTATCTCTCTTCATTCAAAGCGATGCGCGGCGAAGTGGCACGTGAAGTGATCAAATATGATGGCCCCTATGCTTATGTGGATGGCCTGATTCTGGATGTAACTCGTTCCATCACCACCATCGACATTGAGCATCAAGAACGCCATGACGGCGAGGGAAATTACAACCTCAGTCGCTCCATTTCGCTGTGGATGAAAATGGCCACCAGTTTCTCGGTGTTGCCCTTGCGTCTCGCTACTTATTTGGGTTTCGCGCTGGCAGCCTTAAGTATGGTGTTGGTGATCCTCATCGTGGTGGGCAAGATGTTCAACCCTGATTTCCCGCGCGGCTGGGCATCGCTGATTGCCACCATGCTGTTCATCGGCGGCGTGCAAACCTTGTGTATCGGCATGATCGGTGAATACCTCGGGCGTACTTATTTGAAGCTCAATCGTAAGCCGCAGTTCGTCATCGGTAAAACGACTTGGCAACGCCACCCATGAAATCCTTATGGCGCGGGGAATCAGCCTATCTAGGACGCTACGCAGGCAGTGGCGCACTGAATACGCTGGTCGGATTCGCGGTTATTTTTTTGCTGATGTGGCTCGGCGCATCGCCTGTCGTTGCCAACACGGGCGGGTATTTGGTGGGGCTGTGTTTGGGGTTTTTCGTCACCAAGAAATTGGTATTTCGCAGTGAGGGACGCATTCGCGTTGAAGCAGTGCGTTATCTGGGGACTTTTTTAGTGTGCTTTGCAGCCAACTTATTAGTACTCAAGCTGCTCTTGGCATACACACTCTGCAACGCCAATGTGGCGCAACTGATTGCGGCAATTTTTTACACCGCCTTGATGTATCTATTGACGCGCCATGTCGTCTTCAAAGCGGGGATGAATCCCCCACCGCAATCGTAATAGGAATGTCATGCAACAACGTATTTATTGGTTAATCTGGTTCGCTGCACTGAGTTTTGTGCCTACCCTATTCTTTTACACCGTAGGCGAAGAAGGCATCTACACCATCAGCACTATGGAGATGGGATTCAGTCGTGAGTGGTTTATTGAAACCATGTACGGCATGAATCTGCAACGTCCGCCCTTGATGAATTGGCTGGGGGTAGGCATCGCGCAACTACTCGG
>JAVHPV010000150.1:0-2550 GCA_036170775.1 Gallionella sp.
TTTAGATTTCCTGCGTCCATTCATATCCAAGCCACTGTTGCGCAAGGGGCGACAAGGCGGCGATTTCAATCTTGAATCTGCGTAGCAAAAACATTTATACGCCAGCGCGTGTGTCCGGCATTGCTGCGGCAGCTTGCACATGAAGATCAGGGTAACGCACGTATTCGACCAAGGCTTGTGTTTGCCGATTGGGCGGCGCAGTGAGCAAGCTCCCCAACAACACGCCGATAAAGCCGACGGGCATGCCAAAAATACCCGCTGAAATTGGATCAATATCCCACCATAACGGCGCGTTGATACCGAAGAACGGGTAAGTTGTCAGCATGTAATACAAGCATGTTGCCAAACCCGCTGTCATGCCCACAATCGCCCCCCATTTGTTGGCACGCTGCCAAAATATGCCCAGCACCAAAGAGGGAAAGAACGCCGATGCGGCCAGCGAAAAAGCCGCACTGACCAAAAACAAAATATTGCCCGGCTTGAGTGAGGTCACGTAAGCGGCCAGTGCCGCCACGCATAGCAGCAATCCTTTCGCAATAGCTAAACGCCGCCCTGTCGGGGCACGGGGGTTAATCATTTTGAAATACACATCGTGCGATAAGGCATTGGCGATGGTGAGCAGTAAACCATCCGCCGTTGACAAGGCTGCTGCCAGCCCGCCCGCAGCGACCAAACCTGAAATAACATAAGGCAAACCAGCAATTTCGGGAGTGGCCAGCACAATCAAATCACCACCCAAAGTGACTTCGGCGAGTTGCACGATGCCGTCGTGATTGATGTCGGTGATCGACATCAGACTTTTATCCACCGCAGCCCAGGACGACACCCAGCTGGGCAGCTCATCGAAGCTCGCGCCCACCAGTAAGGTGTAAACGTCATATTTGGTCAGCACAGCCAAGGCGGGGGCGGTGAAGTAGAGCAAGAAAATAAACAAAATCGACCAAGACACGGATTTACGTGCTTCCCTGACAGAAGGGGTGGTGTAGTAGCGCATGAGGATATGCGGCAACGCGGCAGTCCCCACCATCAGACACAACACTAAGGCGAGAAAGTTATTGCGTTTGATATTGCGCTCAGTGTCATTTTTCCCAAAAAAAGGCTCGGCATGAGGGAAAATTGGCTCGGCTTTGGCGGCATTGGCTGCCGCAGCTTTACGCCACAGGCTATTGGCACTCGCCACATCCTGGGGGAAATCAGCCAATGCTTGGCGCGCCGCAACTAAGCGTTGCGCATCTGCCTGTGGTTGGCTCTGCAATGCCGTAAGTTGCGCTAGCAGCTTGTCGCGTTCGCTATGCAGATAAGTCGCCCCGCCTGCCGCCAGTTCATGTAAGTGCGCTTGGAACGCTTGTTGTTGCGCACGATAAATGGCACGCACTTCGGCTTCACGCGCACCATCGGGGGTGCTGGCATCATTTAACACTTGTTCTCGCTCGGTGACTTTTTCCAGCACATAGCCATAGGCCACTTGTGGCACAGGATTGCCCGTATGGATCACCGACAGCCACACCACAGGGATCAGATAAGCGACTATCAAGATGATGAATTGCGATACTTGTGTCCAAGTCACCGCACGCATCCCGCCGAGGAATGAGCACACCAAAATTCCACCCAGACCGACAAACACGCCCACACCAAATTCCAGCCCAGTAAAGCGACTGGTAATCAGCCCCACCCCGTAAATTTGCGCAACCACATAGGTAAAGGAACATAGCAGGGTGGCCAACACGCCAATGCCGCGCGCCAGATTGCCGCCATAGCGCGCACCTAGAAAATCGGGAATGGTGAACTGTCCAAACTTACGCAAATAAGGCGCGAGTAACAATGCCACCAAACAGAAGCCGCCCGTCCAGCCCAACACAAAAGCCAATCCATCATAGCCCGATAGATATAAGGTTCCCGCCAAACCAATGAAACTGGCGGCAGACATCCAATCTGCCGCCGTCGCCATGCCATTGAACATGGCAGGCACACGTCGACCCGCCACATAATATTCCGCCACGTCGGCTGTCCGCGACATCACGCCAATGCCCGCATAGAGCAATACCGTGGCGATTAGAAAGCTATAACCCAGCCATTGATTGGGGACACCCATTTGCTCAAGAATGGCGATGAGAATAACGAAAGTAATGAATCCGCCCGTGTAAAAGGCGTAATAACGTTTGAGTTGGGAAAAGAATTGTTGCTGTGCATAGGAGGGCATTATTGTTCGTCCTCTTGTACGCCATACTTTTGCTCTAATTTATCCATCGTCCGCGCGTAATACCAAACGATAATCACGAACAATAGCGGCGCGCCTTGCGCGGCCACATAGAACGGCAACGGGAATCCCAACCAATGTATAAATTGCAAATCACGCGCAAACCACGCAATCACAAAAGTGACAAAAAACCACAGCAATAACAGCCCTCCCGTGAGCTGCAAATTTTTTTTCCAATAAGCGCGGTGTCGTTGCGTCACCATGGTTTATTCCTAATCAGTTTTTAGCCTTGCTAAAATGCCCGCCAGCAACCCGATAATAACCCAGTCGAGGAATCAAAAAATGCGCATTCT
>JAVHPV010000151.1:0-2545 GCA_036170775.1 Gallionella sp.
TGCGTCGGATTAAAACGCTCAAACGTGTTGAGCTGTTTGCTCAAATGACGGATGAAGAGCTTCGTAAATTGGCGGTGCGGCTAAAATATGCGCCTTTTGCCAAGGGTAATGTCATCGCCAAACAAGGCACGCCCGCGCAACACTGGCTGTTCGTCATTATCAACGGCGAGGCAGAGGTCTACTTGGAAGCGGCAAACGGCGAAAAACGTAGCCTCAATGTGTTAGGTAAGGGGAGCTTCTTCGGTGAAATGAGTTTGATGACAGGTTCGCCACGTGCGGCTTCGGTGGTCGCGAAGACGGATGTGGAATGTTACCGACTGGATAAAGAGGCTTTTGAGGAGATTATGCTAGATCGTCCCAGTATTGCTGAAGAAATCACCCAAATCTTGGTAGAGCGTCGTGCCGAACTTGACAATGCGATGCAAAATATGGACGTGGAATCACGTCACAAACATATCCATCGGCAACACAATGAAGTGCTGGCGACAGTCAAACGTTTCTTTGGTTTGTAGTATTATCGCGGCCATTTTTTAGCCGTCAGACTCAGCACTTTTTAAGGAATCACTATGAAAGTCTCATTCTTGGATTTTGAGAACTCGATCGCCGAGTTGGAAGAGAAAATTGAACAATTGCGCTTCATGCAGGATGATTCTGCATTGGACATCGCGGATGAAATCGCTCGTTTGTCGAAAAAAAGCCAAGCACTGACTAAAGACATCTATGCCAAATTATCGCCTTGGCAAATCTCGCAAGTGTCGCGTCACGCACAACGGCCCTACACTTGGGATTACATCACTACCTTGTTCACCGACTTTGAAGAATTGCATGGAGATCGCGCTTTCGCCGATGACAAAGCGATTGTTGGCGGTTTGGCGCGCTTCAATGGGCAAAGCGTGATGGTCATCGGTCATCAAAAAGGTCGTGATACCAAAGAAAAAATCGCTCGTAATTTTGGGATGCCGCGTCCAGAAGGCTATCGCAAAGCCATGCGTTTGATGCGTTTGGCTGAAAAGTTCGGCATTCCCATCATGACTTTTATCGACACACCCGGCGCATATCCAGGCGTGAATGCGGAAGAGCGTGGTCAGTCCGAAGCTATTGGGCGGAATTTGTATGAAATGAGTGAGCTGCGTGTGCCGATTATTTGTACCATTATTGGCGAGGGTGGCTCGGGTGGCGCGTTAGCGATTGCCATTGGTGATGCTTTGTTGATGCTGCAATACAGCACTTATTCAGTGATTTCCCCCGAAGGTTGTGCTTCTATTTTGTGGAAAAGTGCCGACAAAGCCGCCGATGCTGCTGAGACACTCGGGATTACCGCCACGCGCCTAAAAGCGTTAGGTATCGTGGATAAAATCATTAGCGAACCCTTGGGTGGGGCGCATCGTGACTATGAAACCACCATGCAAAACGTCAAAAAGGCGTTGGCGGAAACACTCAAATCAGTACAAAACAAACCTACCAACGTGATGATGCAAGACCGTTTCGACCGTTTGATGAGTTACGGTAAATACAAAGAAGTTGAAGTTCAATAAAATCCAATCGTAGTCATCCACGACATCACTATTCGTGGATGCTTGATTCTCTGGAGGACGCGCGTGCCTCATTCCTTAACTCGGCACATTGCAGCCCTCATCGAACCCCTTATTCCCGCGTATAGCCGTATTTTGCTCGGCTTGAGTGGTGGGGTTGATTCGGTGGTGTTGCTGCATCTTTTAACGCAACTATCGACTCGTCATCATTGGCAACTGTCGGCATTGCATGTGCATCATGGCATGAGTGCCCATGCCGATGCGTGGGTCAGTTTTTGTAGTGAACAATGTCGGACATTGGGTGTGCCATTGCATATTGAACATGTAGATATTGCACCGTTACGCGCACACGGTATTGAAGCCGCCGCACGCCAACTGCGTTATGCCGCCTTCGCTGCGCAAGCCTGTGATTTTGTCGCATTGGCGCATCACGCCGACGATCAAAGTGAGACTTTGTTGTTGCAGTTGTTACGCGGTGCAGGGGTGCGTGGCGCAAGTGCGATGCCTCTACTTAGCCCGCCAACTTCAGCGCAAGCGGCAATCGTGCGCCCTTTGTTGCGTAGTGCGCGTAGCGACATTCTTGATTACGCAATCGCCCATGATTTGTCATGGATAGAAGATGAAAGCAATGCCGACACGAGCTATCCCCGTAACTTTTTGCGTCATCAGGTGCTACCTGCATTAGCGCAAAAATTTCCAGCCTATCGCCATACTTTAGCGCGTAGTGCACAGCATTTTGCCGAAGCCAGCGGCTTACTCGATGAATTGGCAAAACAAGATGCTGAACAAGCAATTTCGTGTAACACGCTTGCCGTCGCAACATTGCAAAAATTATCTCCTGCGCGCGCTAAAAATCTATTGCGCTATTTTCTGCATTGCGTGGGTGTCCCCATGCCGCAATCGACGCGACTAGAGGATATGTTGCAGCAACTTTGTCATGCCTCAGACGATGCACAAATCACCATCGACGTGGGGCAGTGGCAAATTCATCGCTATCGGGGCAGCGTGTATGC
>JAVHPV010000152.1:0-2538 GCA_036170775.1 Gallionella sp.
TATCCGAGCGCACAGCCGATTGCCTGTCAGTAATTCTGTGCTGCGCCAACAAGCACAGGTAACTCTGTTTTCCTTACGCCAGCATCACGCCTTGGGCATGATGGGGAAGCTCTAGGTATTGCTCAGATTGCATCTCGATTAGACGGCTGATGGTGCGCGGTTCTAGGCTATAGCTATGCACGTTGAGTTGGTTCAGCGTCAGTGCAGAGGAAGCCACCAATTTGACGTGATTGTCGTACAGCACATCAATCAGCCAAGTGAAGCGGCGCGCTTCAGCCGCTTGCTCGGTGTGTAGTTGCGGAATGTTTGACAGAAACATAATCGAAAAACGATGCGCAATGTCTAGGTAGTCGTTTTGCCCATGTGCTCCACCGCATAGCACGTCAAACTCAAACCACACGGCATTGCGCGCGATTTTTTTGCAAATAAGGCTGCGACCACAAACGTTTAACGACGCATCAGCTTGCCATGCCCCAACGGTATAACGTTGATACATAGCCTCCATCTGCTGTGTGCTGCGTGCATCGTTGGGGGCGATAAACAGGGCGGCTCGCGCCATTTCGCGCAGACGATAGTCATGCCCGCTATCTATATTCATCACATCGAGTTGTTGTTTGATGAGTTCGATGGCGGGTAAAAAATTTTGTCGTTGTAAGCCGTTAGGGTAGAGCGCATCGGGGGCGTAGTTTGAGGTGGTAATGAGCACCACGCCACGCGCAAACAGTGCGTTTAGTAAACGCCCTAGAATCATCGCATCGGCGATGTCATCCACATGAAATTCGTCCAAACATAACAGTCGCGTAGATTTGGCAATGGTGTCAGCGAGCGCGATGAGTGGGTCGTTGTGCTGTGCCAATAACTGCATTTCGTGATGCACTTCAGCCATAAAGTTATGAAAATGGATGCGGCGTTTGCGGCGATACGGCACGCTGGCATAAAAAGCATCCATCAAAAATGTCTTGCCGCGCCCGACCCCACCCCAAAAATATAATCCTCTGGGAACGTCAGGACTCAGCAGGCTGCGTCCCAAAAAATGGTTGCGCTTAGATTTGAACTCGATGAGTTGATGCCATAACACATCGAGCTTTTCAATCGCAGCGGCCTGCGCGGCATCATGCACAAATCCCGCTGCCACGCTATTGTTGTGATACCAATGCTTGGGATTTTGTGTGCCGTCTGGCAGGCTAATCTGAGTGTGATAATCCATCAGTGCCATGAACGTTGCCGAACCGCTTCAAATAAACACACCGCTGTCGCAGCCGCGACATTCAGTGATTCGATTTTCCCTGGCATGGGAATGCTGATGCAGTGCGTAGCCAAGGCTTGTAATTCGGCAGAAAGCCCCGCGCCCTCGTTGCCCATCAACAACGCAAGATTGGCGCGCAAATCACAGTCATACAAGCTGCGTGTTGCTTGCAGACTGGTCGCCAAGCATAGGCCGTTAAAGTGCTGCGCCACCTGTCGCAAATTTTGTCGCTCATAAATAGGCACGACGAAATGCCCACCCATCGCCGCACGTAATACTTTAGGTGACCACGCATCAACACATCCAGTCGAGAGAATGACCGCATCACACCCTGCGGCTGCAGCTGAGCGCAGCATAGAACCCAAGTTGCCAGGGTCTTGTATGTCTTCCAGCAGCAAGGCAAAGCAACAGGCCGATATGTCCAGCGTCGGCACAGGCAAGTTAATCAAGGTGAGAATTCCTGTGGCGGTTTTGAGTTCGCTCAACTCGGCAAAGAGTTTGTCATCAAGTTGCGTGATGCGCACCTCGGGGATACGCGCCAGCAAACGATTGATTTCCGCATCATGGGTGGCGGCCGTATTAACTAACACGTGTAAGGGCTGTTGGCCACTATCTAGGTAGGCTGCCAGCAAATGCGCCCCATCCAGCAAGGTCTGCGCACTCTTAGTGCGTTGCCGCGACGATCCCACCAGCTTGAGCATCTCTTTGAACAAAGTATTGTCGCGGGATTGAATCAACTTCATGGGGCTATCTCCCGTGTACACAATGGGGCTAAGCAAATAAAATTGTGTACCTGTTTTTGATTAAAAATAATCATTCTTATTGATTCGGCAAAGCGAAGTTTGAAGTATGCAACTCGTTCCTCCCAGCCTCGCCTTATCAGCGGATAAGCCGCCCCCGCTCTCCCCGCATAAGAGCACGTTCGAGGAGGGAACGTCGGCCAAAATATAGATTAAAAATCTGTTCATCCTGAACCCTTCGATAAACTCAGGAGAGTCTTATCGAAGGGGCATATGGTTCGACAGGCTTACCACGAACGAGCAACAGTTCAATGGCCGACTCTATAGCATGGCTGTGACGCTCTACCCCACCCACTTGCGCGCATTCTGGAACATACGCAACCACGCGCCGTTCTCTTGCCAGTCATTCGGCTTCCATGAGTTCTGCACGGCGCGGAACACACGCTCAGGGTGCGGCATCATGATGCTGAAGCGACCATCGGGTGTGGTAAGTCCGGTGATGCCTTGCGGTGAGCCGTTGGGATTGAGCGGATAGGTCTCGGTGGCTTTGCC
>JAVHPV010000153.1:0-2529 GCA_036170775.1 Gallionella sp.
ACGCTGAAAGGCACGCATTCACGCTTGCGCATCGGCATGAGTTTTCCGCGTAGCGAAATGCTCAAGTTGGCACTGATGTCTTCGGAAAATCGCGCTGCAGCTGCGCTGGCGCGTAACTATCCTGGGGGTACGACTGCTGCGATACGTGCGATGAATGCTAAAGCCCGTGAATTGGGGATGAACGACACCCGTTTTCTTGACCCGACAGGTTTGAATAGCGATAACGTCTCAACTGCTCAAGATTTGGTAAAAATGGTTTCCGCTGCGCGTCGTTATAAATTGATTCATCAATATACAACCACGGCCTCACATTCCGTAGAAGGTTGGGGCGGACGTGAGATGTTGTTCAAAAACACCAATCCACTGGTTAAAAATGATGACTGGGAAATTGGTGTGAGTAAGACGGGCTTTATCAATGAGGCGGGACGTTGCTTGGTGATGGAAGCTCGAATACAGAATCGCCCTGTGATTATCGTGTTATTGGATTCACAAGGAAAAATGACTCGCATCGGCGATGCAAACCGCATTAAAAAATGGATGGAAAGTGCCAATACGCGTGAACGCAGTACACGGAAGAGCTAGTTAATCCCCTGCTATTGATTACATCATGTTCGAGTTGGTGCTGCTGCTGGTAATAGTGGGAATCGTGGCATTTTTGCTGCGACCCAAACAGCTTGCCCATGTTGCACCTTTGATTATACAAGGCACACACTGCCACCTCACCTTAGATCCCTCGCTTGGTGCTGAACAGTCGCTGTTCGAAGAAGTTACCTTGCGCTGCTCGACTCTCAATCAGCACATAGAAAATATGCCGACGCAATATTTTCTATGCCGTTGCGCGAAGGGGAGTGAAAATGGCGGCAAGGATTATTTATGCGCCGCCTCCCTGTATCACAAAAAATTCTATTTTCAAGCCATTCAACCGACAGCGGTGAATCTTTCTCGGGATAAGCTGCTGTTGCAGATAAGTGTGTTTGCACAGCAAGTGATGGTCGATCTCCCCTTGGGTGATGTGTGTGACGAAACGCTGAAAAATACGCTGTGGACTGCCCTGCAAGCAGTCGTGCAGCAAAGATCAAGACTCATAGAAAAGCTGGTTTAATCGCTATTAGGAAGCAGATATGACAAAGAAATTAGGCAAGCTCAAAGTGCTCATTGTCGAGGATAGCAAGGTCGCACGTAAAGCGATTACGGGCTATCTGGAAGAGATTGGAGTTCATCCCTTGGTGGCGGAGACAGGCGAGCGCGCCATTGAGATTTATCGCCATGAACGCCCAGATATCATCCTGTTGGATATTATTTTGCCTGATATTGACGGTTACGAAGTCGCTAAAGCGGTGCGCAAAATGCAAGGGAAGGATGATTGGACGGCCATTATCTTTTTGAGTGTGATGTCCAAAGATGAAGACTTGGTGCGAGGCATTGAGGTCGGAGGGGATGACTACATCATGAAGCCCGTTGGTAGCGTGGTGGTGCAAGCTAAAGTACGTGCCATGTATCGTTTGGTGCAAATGCAGCGTGCGTTAGTGAAGTTAACGGGACAGCTCAATGATGCCAATATGGAATTGCAACGTCTGTCGATGACCGATGGTTTGACAGGAATCGCTAATCGCAGATTGTTTGATGACATGCTGGAGCGCGAATGGCGGCGTTGCTTGCGCCTCAAAAAACCCATGTCGATAGTCATGCTCGATGTCGATTTATTCAAAAAATTCAATGATGCTTACGGGCATCAAGCAGGCGATGATTGTCTCAAAATGGTCGCCAAAGAGATTGCCCGTGCAGCCCCTCGTGCGGGAGACTTGGCGGCACGTTACGGCGGTGAAGAGTTCGTTATGATTCTGGGTGAAACAGATGAGGATGGCGCACGTTGGGTGGCCAATCGGATTAGTCAGAATGTCGCGAAATTACAGCTACCGCACAAGGATTCGCCACACCATGTGGTCACTGTAAGTTGTGGCGTTTCTAGTGTTTTGCCAAGTGAGAAATTGACCGTTGATCAGCTGGTCAAGTCAGCCGACAACGCGCTCTACCTAGCCAAACATCAAGGGCGCAACACGGTGGTCTATCTGAATTTTCGTGATAGCTAAGACAATGCTTGCGTGGTTATAACAAGACTAAATTATCGCGGTGAATAATTTCCGCATCTCCACCATAGCCGAGCAAGGTGGAAATTTCTTGGCTGGCATGACAAGCAATGCGCCGTGCATCGTTGGCACTGTAGTTACTCAAACCGTGCGCAATATCTTCACCTTCTGCACTGATACAGGCGACCACCGCGCCACGTTCAAACTCACCGACCACTTGCTGCACCCCAATGGGTAATAAGCTTTTACCCTCACCGCGCAACGCCTGAATCGCCCCCGCATCCAACACCAATTTTCCTGTCACTTGCAGATGATCCGCCAGCCATTGTTTACGTGCAGCCAAAGTAAGTGGTGGCGCGGTAAGCAAAGTGCCGATGGCTTTTCCTTGGACGAGGCGCAACAGCACATCAGGCTCATGCCCAGAAGCAATCACCGTATGAGC
>JAVHPV010000154.1:0-2526 GCA_036170775.1 Gallionella sp.
GGATGCGCCGCAGGGTCTAGCTGATTGGTAAAAAAATCTTGCACAGCCGTCCCGCCAAACTCATCAGGCGGCAAACTAATACTGTGTATCACCAGTAACTCGATATGCCCCTCGGGTCGCACGTCGAAGTTTGGTGACGGGATATGCATCGCCCCCACCAACCAGCCAGAGGCATCAATCTCCATCATCATCCCCTGGAGCTTTAATACCGAGCCGCTCCATGCGATAACGCATGGTGCGAAACGTCAGCCCCAAACGCTTGGCGGCTGACGTGCGATTAAAGTGTGTCGCCTCTAGTGCTTCAAGCAACGCCATACGCTCAATTCTGTCCAAATAATCAGGTAGAGGATACTTATCTCCTAGGTTTTCTAGGCCGACACTTTGCACTTCGAGCAATGGCTCTATCTGCATGTCTTGTGGCGTAATCAAGCTGTTGTTACACAAGGCTAACGCACGCTCAATAATGTTTTCCAGTTCACGCACATTGCCAGGGAAAGCGTAGCTTTTTAATATCGACAACGACTCTTCACTAAACTTGATCTGCGCATTACCGCGCAAACGCACCAAGGTTTTTTGCGCAATATCGACAATATCTTCACGCAACTCACGCAAGGCAGGCATGTGCAACGGGATAACGTTGAGCCGATAAAATAAATCTTGGCGAAACGTTCCTTGCTTGACGCGTTCCGCCAGATTGTTATGCGTGGCACTAATGATGCGCACATCCACAGGGATTTCAGCTGTCGCGCCCACGGGACGTACGCGCTTTTCTTGAATCACCCGCAGCAACTTGACCTGCATCGCCAAAGGCAAGTCGGCCACCTCATCCAAAAACAACGTGCCGCCCTGCGCGGCTTGAAAAAAACCGTCGCGGTCGCGCTCTGCGCCCGTGAACGCACCTTTTTTATAACCGAAGAACTCACTTTCCATCAGATTCTCAGGAATCGCACCACAGTTCACCGCCACCAAGGGCTGCGTACCCCGCGCCCCACTCTGCACAATTAACCGCGCAGCCAACTCCTTCCCACTACCTGATTCGCCACTGATATGCACAGGGGCTTGACTACGCGCTACGCGCTCAATGAGATCGCGCACTTTTTGCATAGCAGGCGAGTTTCCTACCAAAGGATTGTCAAATACGGGCGAGGGTAAGGGCAGACTCAACGCACCTTTTACCAAGGTGCGCAGTTGCTCTAAAGAAACAGGTTTAGCCAAGTAATCAAAGGCTCCTGCTTTAAGCACTGTAATGGCATTGTCCATATTGCCATGCGCAGTCAACACCGCCACAGGCACATCCAAATGGTTTTGCGTGATGTACTCAACAACCTGCAAACCATCGCCATCGGGCATCCGCATATCGGTCAGACATAAGTCAAAACGCTGCGAGGCCAATTGGTGTTTGGCTTCGCTCACATTGCTCGCTTTGACCACAGCAAGCCCCATTTTTAATAACGCCATTTCCAACAACGCTAAGATGTCCGCTTCATCATCCACCAGTAGCACTGTTCTATTTCGACTGTCTGTTGTCATACCCCCTCCTTAATTTTGCACTTGTGCCATAGGCGCGAACAGTACACAAAAACAAGCTCCAGCTTGATCTTCTCGATCACGATATTCCAGCCGAGCAGCATTTGCTTCGCACAGCTCTTTCGCAATATATAGCCCTAATCCAGTGCCTTCTGCCGCCGTGGTAAAAAACGGCTCGAACAATTTTGCGCGATGCTCGGCTTGGATGCCTGTGCCATCGTCAACCACGCACAGCACGACGCGCTCGCCCTCCATCGTGACTTGTAGCCGCACGCTCCCAAGCTGCGCGGTGCTATGACGTAGTGCATTTGCACATAAATTCCCCAACACCTGTTGCAAGTGTCCTCGGTCAAAATATACCTGCGGCGTAATTGTGCTTTCCAGTTGCAATACGCCGAGCGCATGGCGTTGAGCTTGCGCAAATTCGGCAATAAATATTTCTAGCCATGAGGTCAAAGCGAAAACCTCTGGCTGCGCACGATCACGCCGATTTAACTGCATCACATCTTGTACGATTTGATTGATGCGCTGCGTATTGTCCAGCACGATTTGCAACAAATGCTGCTGCTGGGCATCGGTGCTATCTTCTTTTAACAACTCCGTGGCATAACTAATCGCCGATAAAGGATTCCGCACCTCGTGCGCAATGTTTGCGGTTAATCGTCCCAGTGCCGCCAGCTTGATTTGTTGCGCCGCCGCTTGTACGCGCTGCATATCTTGCAAGAAGATAACCGCACCTGACGCGTTGCGTCCCTCCACAGCGGCAAAATACAAACGCGCTTGCACACCATCATCCAACAATAAAGTGTCTCTGGAAATCTCTCCGATCTGCCGCCACAGCGCATATTGACCATACAGCAAAGGGAAGTCCTGCGCTAACGCCCCACCCGACATGCCCGTACGATGTAACAAACGAGCCGCACTCGGATTCATCTGCACCACCTCGCCCTGCTCATCGACCACCAACACCCCATCTTGCATATCGCGCATCACCAGTCG
>JAVHPV010000155.1:0-2516 GCA_036170775.1 Gallionella sp.
TGGATCAAGAGATTAGCTCAGCTGTTGCTGGGGCAGTCAAAAAACGTTTCGACACGGAAGGTTTTCAGGTGTTAGAGGGGACGGATGCTAGCCGTGCGCTATTTGAGGTGTCTGGCGTGATTAAAGATTTGACCCTAAATGTTAAAGAGCGTGACAGCATTAGCATTGGTATTGAAACCACCTTGAAAGAAGTGGCTTCGGGCAAGGTGATTTGGTCAGGGCTAGTCACTGAGAAAAATGACCGTTTTGCGGGAATTTCAGGTAATGACAAAGCGGACGTGGTGCGTTATTTCAATCGAGAGCTGGGTGTGGCAACTGCAAAAACGGTTGATGCGATTAGTGCCTCTCTAATGGCATCGCGCCCAGAGTTATTTAATCTGACAGCGGGTACAAAAGCAATCAAAGGCGTAACTGTTTATGTTGCACCGACAGCAAGTGCCGCCGTACCTACCCAGCCCACATATGGGGTTACTCCTGCCTACGGAGTGCCCAATGGGACAGCGATTCCTTCATCTAGCTACATGCCACATGCCAGTGCCACCACAGGCCTATTGCTAGTCAACACTGAGCCACAACGTGCCAAGGTTTATTTGGATGGCGTTTATTATGGAATGTCTCCGTTACGCTTAGAGATGGATCCTGGAGTCCATGCGATTAGTGTCAAACTGGAAGGCTACAAGATGGTCACCGAAAAAGTTTCGGTGCGCAAAGGCGATAACACCGAAATTGAGCTTAATCTGGAACGTTAAGTGTTGTGCAGCAAATCAGTACAAACAGCCCGCACTTGGCGGGCTGTTTGTTTTTAAGCGGATGGTTTTGTACTTATTGGCTTGCGTGTTGCGACGAGGCGGCCATTTACCTTAATGCTTGCCTGTGCTACCAAAGCCACCGATGCCGCGCTGGCTGAGCGGGAATTCATCAACCAAATTAAATTTAGCCTGCATCACGGGTACAATCACCAGTTGTGCCATGCGCTCCATAGGCATTAACGTGAAGGGAATCTGGCTGCGATTCCACAGTGATACGAAAACCTGCCCCTGATAATCGGAATCAATTAAACCCACCAGATTGCCCAGTACGATGCCGTGTTTATGTCCTAGCCCAGAGCGCGGCAGAATCATTGCAGCATAGTTGGGATTAGCCAGATGAATCGCGAGACCACTGGGAATGAGTTCACATTGTTTGGGTTGCACCACCATCGCGTGATCAATACACGCACGTAAATCGATCCCCGCTGAACCTGTCGTGGCATATCCAGGCATCGCTTCATGTAGGCGTGCATCGAGAATCTTTACATCAACGCTAAGATGTTTCACGTTTGGACTCCTGAGATTTATAGTGAATAAAGTGTTGCGCAATGTGGCGTAGCAACTGTCGCGCAAGGGTGAGCTTGTCAGCACGTGGTAAGCGCAGTTGCCCCGCATCATCAAATAAAATTAGCTCGTTTTCGTCGCTGCCTATCGCTGTTTGGGCGAGATTGCCAACGAGCAAGGGGAGTTGTTTGGCACATCTTTTTTGTTCGGCATACTCAGCAAGGTTCTCGCTTTCGGCCGCAAAACCCACGCAGTAAGGAGGCTGGGGAAGTGCCGCCACATACGCCAAAATGTCCGGATTGGGTACGAGCTCTAGCGTCAAGTTAGTGCCATTTTTTTTGATTTTTTGTTCTGAGGGAGCGGCGACGCGATAATCTGCCACCGCAGCTACCGCGATGAAAATATCGGCATTTGCGGTGTGCGCTTTGACGACCTCAAACATTTCTGTCGCGCTTTGTACTGAAATGACTTGCGCGCCGTGAGGCGTAGTTAAGGCTGTCGGCCCAGACACCAAGGTGACTGTTGCTCCTAATTCCAATGCGGCTTGAGCGATGGCGTAGCCCATTTTTCCACTGCTCCGATTGGTGATGCCACGCACTGCATCAATGGGTTCATAAGTGGGCCCCGCAGTGAGCAGCAGATGTTTGCCCAACAGGAACTTAGGTTGAAATGCCGCGCTGATTTCTTGCAACACCGCGAGTGGTTCGAGCATTCGACCTGCTCCCGTCTCGCCACACGCTTGCGCCCCGTCGTCGGGACCTAAGATGATTGTCTTGTCATCACGCAGACGTTGCACATTGCGCTGCGTGGCGGGATTAGCCCACATTTCTTTATTCATCGCGGGTGCAACCAAAAGTGGGCAATTTCGCGCCAAACACAAGGTGGATAGCAGATCGTCGGCTAAACCATGTGCCAGCTTGGCAATAAAGTCGGCACTTGCTGGCGCAATAATAATTGCATCAGCGGTTCGACTTGAGTGGATGTGTGCCATACCACGTTCATCTTGCCACTGATCTATCAATACCGCATGACCGGTTAGTGCTTGCATAGTAGTCGGTGTGATGAAATGTGTTGCGGCCTCAGTCATGGCCACTTGTACGACATAGCCATGCTTGACTAGTAGGCGCGCCAGTTCGGCTGCTTTGTAAGCGGCGATGCTTGCAGTGATACCGAGCAGGATGTGTTTTGCTTGGGCTTGTTCCA
>JAVHPV010000156.1:0-2514 GCA_036170775.1 Gallionella sp.
CCAAGCTGTTTTTTTGTGGAGCACTTGAAATCTGGCTAGATGCCCCCAGTTTGGCACTCGTGGGTGGGGAGTGCTAGACTCGCCGCCCTCAGATTTATTAACCTCAATTTTTAGGAGACTCAGTATGAAAATTCGTCCTTTGCACGATCGCGTTGTTGTTAAACGTATGGAAGAAGAACGCAAGACCGCTTCTGGCATCGTGATTCCTGATGCTGCCGCTGAAAAGCCAGATCAAGGCGAGATCATCGCTGTTGGTAACGGCAAGATTGGTGATGATGGCAAAGTTCGCCCCTTGGATGTCAAGGTGGGTGACCGCGTGATGTTTGGTAAATATGCGGGGCAAACTTTCAAAATGGATGGTCAGGAATATATGACGATGCGCGAAGATGACATCATCGGCGTAGTAGAAGCGTAATCACTCACAGAATTAGGAGAAACGAACATGGCAGCTAAAGACGTAAAATTCCACGACGCAGCACGCGCGAAAATGGTTGTTGGCGTAAATATCCTCGCTGACGCAGTTAAAGTGACGCTCGGCCCCAAGGGGCGCAACGTCGTGTTGGATCGCTCTTATGGCGCACCTACCATCACTAAAGATGGCGTATCGGTCGCTAAAGAAATTGAATTAAAAGACAAGTTTGAGAATATGGGCGCGCAAATGGTTAAGGAAGTCGCTTCCAAGACCTCTGATGTGGCTGGCGACGGTACCACCACAGCAACCGTGTTGGCGCAATCCATCGTGCAAGAAGGCATGAAGTTTGTGGCGGCCGGCATGAACCCAATGGACTTGAAACGTGGTATCGACAAAGCGGTAGTTGCTGCAATTGAAGAATTGAAGAAAATTTCTAAGCCTTGCACCACCAGCAAGGAAATCGCTCAAGTCGGCTCTATTTCCGCTAATTCCGATAGTGCTGTAGGTGACAAAATCGCTGAAGCAATGGATAAAGTGGGCAAAGAAGGCGTGATCACCATCGAAGATGGCTCCGGTCTGCAAGACGAATTGGCTGTGGTGGAAGGGATGCAATTCGACCGTGGTTACTTGTCACCTTACTTTATCAACAACCAAGACCGTCAGATCGCAGCAATGGAAAATCCATTTGTTTTGCTGCATGACAAAAAAATCTCCAACATCCGTGACCTGCTGCCCGTATTGGAACAAGTCGCTAAAGCGGGGCGTCCATTGTTGATTATCGCCGAAGATGTTGATGGTGAAGCATTGGCAACTTTGGTGGTGAATAACATCCGTGGCATTCTGAAGACCGTTGCTGTTAAAGCACCTGGTTTCGGTGATCGTCGCAAGGCGATGCTGGAAGACATCGCCATTTTGACCGGCGGCACTGTGATTGCTGAAGAAGTGGGTCTGACACTGGAAAAAGCAACCTTGGCAGAGTTGGGACAAGCGAAACGCATCGAAGTGGGTAAAGACAACACCACCATCATCGACGGCGCGGGTAAAGAAGATGCGATCAAGGGTCGTATCGCCCAAATCAACAAGCAAGCTGAAGAGTCCACCAGCGACTACGACAAAGAAAAATTGCAAGAACGCAAAGCCAAACTGGCGGGGGGTGTCGCCGTTATCAAAGTCGGCGCAGCAACTGAAGTTGAAATGAAAGAGAAAAAAGCGCGTGTTGAAGATGCGTTACATGCAACACGTGCCGCTGTGGAAGAAGGCATTGTCCCTGGCGGTGGCGTAGCGTTGCTGCGTGCCAAGGCTGAAGTTGCCAAACTGAAAGGTGACAACCATGACCAAGACGCTGGCATCACCATCGTGTTGCGCGCAATGGAAGCCCCGCTGCGTGCTATCGTGTTTAACGCAGGCGAAGAAGCCTCTGTGGTCATCAATAAAGTGTTGGAAGGTAAAGGCAACTTTGGTTACAACGCTGCCACAGGTGTGTATGCCGACATGTTGGAAATGGGTGTGGTTGACCCAACCAAGGTGACGCGCACTGCCTTGCAAAACGCTGCATCCATCGCTGGCCTGATGCTGACGACTGCTTGCATGGTGGCTGAATTACCAGAAGATAAGCCTGCTGTTGGCGGCGCAGGTGGTATGGGTGGCATGGGCGGTATGGACGGCATGATGTAATTGCCTATCACATCACCGCCGTACGGCGGTGATGGTTCAGAGCACAAGAAAAACGCCCCGAGCAATCGGGGCGTTTTTCATTTCTAACCGCTTTCTTGTTTAGGCGGACTTATTACCAAACAAGCCAGCCAGTCCAGACATCACTTGTGACATATCTACGCCACCTTCGGCAACTTGACCATTCGGAGTCAGTTTGTCGATGACCTGTGGCAGCAAACTGGCTAAACCACCTGCGGCTGCATTGCTATCTATGCCTAATTTACTCGCGATGTCTTGCACCGCTGATGAGCCCAGTGCGGCATGGATTTGCTCTGCGGAGACGGGCAGGTTTTGCCCTGTGCTTACCCAAGAAGCGACTTGTTCGCCTAAGCCGCCTTGTGAGATTTTTTGCACCAAGCCAGCCAAACCACCATTTTGTGGGTCATTAA
>JAVHPV010000157.1:0-2502 GCA_036170775.1 Gallionella sp.
TCGGCGGCAAACGCGCTTGGCGCAAAGGCCAACGCGAGACATAAGGTGATACGTTTTACTTGCATGATTTTCTCTCCTGATTAAAAACGGCGCGATTCTATAAAATTTTTTTACATCGCCCCTGCGGCATTTTGTCGCACCCCTTATACTTAAAGGCTTGTAGAGCAGTCGCGCAAAACCGTCATCACGGTGTCATAATCACGTCACACAATCACAACTCAGGAGAAATCAACATGGCAAGAATGGTGCAATGCGTAAAATTAGGGCGTGAAGCCGAGGGCTTGGAGCGTCTCACTTATCCTGGCGCGTTGGGGCAACGAATTTTTGATCACGTCTCGAAAGAAGCTTGGCAAGGCTGGATCAAGTTTCAAACCATGCTGGTGAATGAGAATCGTCTCAACCTTGCCGATGCGGCAGCGCGTAAATATCTGGCAGGACAAATGGAAAATTATTTCTTTGGTGCAGGCACGCAAATGCCAGAAGGTTATGTACCACCGAAAAACTAAGGTGTAACAACGTGGCAAAAAAATTCGCTCCGCAACAATTTCTTAATCGTGAACTCGGTCAACTGGCCTTTAATCATCGCGTCTTAGCGCAAGCAGAAGACCCAAATGTGCCGTTGCTGGAGCGATTGAAATATGTGTGTATCGTCAGCAGTAATCTTGACGAATTTTGCGAGATTCGCGTGGCAGGGCTGAAGGAGCAGATTAAACTGGGCGGCATCGTGCATAACCCCGATGGCATGACCGCCAAGCAAACCCTCAAACTGGTGCGTGAGCAAGCGCATCAGATCATCGAGCGGCAATATCAAGTTTTCAACAAAGAGATTACCCCCGCCCTAGCGACACAGGGCATCAAATTTTTGCGTCGCACGCATTGGAATGAAGCGCAACAAGCGTGGGTAAAAGCCTACTTCTTCCGTGAAGTCATGCCGATTCTGACCCCTATTGGGCTAGATCCCGCGCATCCCTTTCCGCGTGTCTTGAACAAGAGCTTGAACTTTGCGGTAGAACTGCAAGGCAAAGATGCGTTTGGGCGTAGCTCGGCGCGCGCCATTGTGCAAGCTCCGCGCGTGTTACCGCGCACTATCCTGATGCCCCCCGAGATCGGCGGCTGCGAATACGGCTTTGTGTTTTTGTCTTCGATTATTCACGCGCATGTTGGCGAGTTGTTCAGCGGCATGGAGGTATTGGGGTGTTTTCAGTTCCGCGTGACGCGTAACAGCAATCTATTTGTCGATGAAGAAGAAGTCAAAAATCTGCGCCTCAGCTTGCAAGGCGAATTACCACAGCGACACTTTGGCGATGCAGTACGCCTCGAAGTTGCCGACAATTGCTCGCCGCAAATCGAAGCCTTGCTGCTCAGGGAATTCAATTTGGCTGAAGAAGATTTATATCGAGTGCATGGCCCGGTAAATCTGGTGCGTCTCATGGAAATCCCTGGCATGGTGGCACGCGACGATCTCAAATTTACCGAGTTCGTCCCTGGCGTGCCCAGCGTGTTGCAGAAAAAAGGTGCGGACATGTTCAAAGCGATTCGCAAGGGTGATGTGCTGTTGCATCATCCTTACCAATCGTTCAAGCCTGTGATTGATTTTATTCAGCAGGCTGCCAGCGATCCAAATGTGGTGGGGATCAAACAAACCGTATATCGCACAGGGGCAGATTCCGCCTTGATGGAGGCCTTGGTGGCAGCAGCACAGCGCGGCAAAGAAGTGACTGTGGTGGTGGAACTGATGGCGCGTTTCGATGAAGAGGCCAACATCAATTGGGCAACACGCCTAGAAAATGCGGGCGCACATGTGGTGTATGGCGTAGTGGCGCACAAGACCCATGCCAAGATGCTCATGGTGGTGCGCCGCGAAGAGGGCAAGCTCAAACGTTACGTGCATCTGGGTACCGGTAACTATCACCCGCGCACCGCACGGCTGTACACAGATTTCGGCTTGTTCACTTGCAACGAGGGTATCTGCGCCGATGTGAATGAAGTATTCAGTCAGCTCACCAGCTTGGGCAAAGTGCGCACCTTGAATCATCTGTGGCAATCGCCGTTCTCGCTACACAGCCAAGTATTACAGGCTATCCACAACGAAACGCGTTTAGCCAAGTTAGGCAAGCGCGCGCACATCATCGCCAAGATGAATGCGCTGCTCGAACCCGAGACCATCAACGCGCTGTACGAGGCATCAAAAGCGGGCGTAAAAATTGACCTTATTGTGCGTGGCGTATGTGCCTTGCGTCCTGGCGTAAAAGGCCTGTCGGAAAATATCCAAGTGCGTTCTTTGATTGGGCGTTTTTTAGAGCACACCCGCATCTTCTACTTTCGCAATGATTTGCAACATGACGTGTACTTAGCCAGTGCCGACTGGATGGACCGCAACTTTTTCCGCCGCATTGAAGTGTGCTTTCCTGTACTGGATGCCAAACTCAAAAAACGTGTGCTAGACGAAGGCTTGAAAACCTATCTACAAGACAACTGCCAAGCGTGGGAAATGGATGGTGA
>JAVHPV010000158.1:0-2500 GCA_036170775.1 Gallionella sp.
ACTTTACAATCATGTCACCACGCGAAATATCTATCTCATCTTGCAATGTCAGCGTTACCGATTGGGGCGCGAACGCATTGTGTAGGCTGCCTTCGTAGGTGACAATGTCTTTTACTCGGGTAGTGCGCCCTGATGGCAAAACAGTGATTTCATCTCCTACTGTAATTGCCCCCGATTCGATGCGCCCCATGAAACCTCGGAAGTCGTGATATTCCTCGGTTTGTGGGCGGCATACCCATTGCACGGGAAAACGGAAATCGGTGGTATTGAGGTCGTTGTCGATGACGGCTGTTTCGAGTAACTCTAACAAAGCGGGTCCCTGATACCAAGTCAAACTCTCACCGCGATCCACTACCATATCGCCGACCAGTGCCGACATCGGGATGCAGGTCACCTCATGCAGATTCAGTTGCGCGGCGAATGCTTTGTACTCGGTGACGATCTCGTCGAAGCGTGCTTGCGAGTAGTCCACCATGTCCATCTTGTTCACCGCCAACACGATGTGCGGCACGCCGACCAGACTCGCTAGATAAGTATGGCGACGCGTCTGCGTCAACACGCCTTTGCGCGCGTCAATCAGGATGACGACAAGGTTGGCAGTGGATGCCGCTGTCACCATGTTGCGCGTGTATTGCTCGTGTCCCGGAGTATCGCCGATGATGAACTTGCGTTTAGGCGTGGCGAAGTAACGATAGGCCACGTCGATCGTAATACCCTGCTCGCGCTCGGCTTGCAGACCATCCGTCAACAAAGACAGATCTACTGCGGCCATGCCGCGCTTCTCGCTGGTTTTTGAGATGGCAGAGAACTGATCCTCGAAGATGGATTTGGAATCGTGCAGCAAACGCCCAATGAGCGTGCTCTTGCCGTCATCGACAGAGCCTGCGGTGATGAAACGGAGTAGTTGTGTGGTGGTGTTCATATTATTTCCTTTAATTTTTCAGCTTCGTCATTCCCGTGAAAGCGGGAATCCAGCAGTTCTATTCAATATGCCTTCTGGTATTGTCCCGCTTCGCGGGGATTTTCTTGTCTACGGATTCCCGCCTAAGCGGGAATGACGGTTCAGAAGTAACCCTCTTTTTTACGCAACTCCATGGATGCGTCAGAGGTCTGGTCGTCCATGCGCGTCGCGCCGCGTTCGGTGATGCGCGTGGTGGCGGTCTCTTCAATGATTTCTTCCACGGTACGTGCAGTGGATTCCACCGGCGCGGTACAAGTCACATCGCCCACGGTGCGGAAGCGCACGGTGACCACTTCCACTTTCTCACCGGGTTTGGGTTGAACCAAATCCGAAATCGGCACCAGCATGCCGCCGCGACGCACGATCTCGCGTTCGTGCGCGTAATAGATGCTTGGGATGTGTAAGTTTTCGCGTCCGATGTATTGCCAGATGTCCATTTCAGTCCAGTTGCTGATGGGGAACACGCGGATGTTCTCGCCGTTATGCACACGGGTGTTGTAGGTGTCCCACAACTCTGGACGTTGGTTCTTTGGGTCCCACTGACCGAACTCGTCGCGGAAGGAGAAGATGCGTTCCTTAGCACGTGCCTTCTCTTCATCACGGCGCGCGCCGCCTAGGCAAGCATCAAAACCGAATTCAGCGATGGTCTCTAGCAAGGTTACCGATTGGAAGGGGTTGCGTGGTTTGCTCTCATCTTTAATGACGATGCTGCCGCGCTTGATGGAATCTTCCAGCGAACGCACGATGAGACGCTCGCCCAAGTCCGCCGCCAGTTTGTCGCGCGTAGCGATCACTTCGGGGAAGTTATGCTCAGTGTCAATATGCACTAATGGGAACGGAAATCTGCATGGACGAAATGCCTTTTCGGCAAGACGTAGCATGACGATGGAATCCTTGCCACCGGAGAATAGCAGCGCGGGATTTTTGCACTCCGCAGCAACCTCGCGCATGATGTGGATGGATTCGCTTTCCAAAGCATCTAAGTGACTAAAAATGGCTTGTTTCATTTTTTTCTTTCAATAAAAACGGATAGGTAAATGTTCTGAAAGTTATTTGCAATAACACCCAGCCAAATAAAAAGGGGGCGGATTCTCTCTGTTGTCAGGCTATTACGCAACCACCCCTGCACTAGGGCTGAATTCCAAACAACGTTTAGAAACCTGCCTGATTAGGGGCGCGACGTGTTGTTCGAGATGCATTCCTGTGCCGTGGGCTACCTTTGTTCCTTGACTGACATGTAGTCCACATTCCTTACTGGTCGGATCTTCCCACCACCAACGGCCAGCGCGAATGTCCTCACCAGGTGTCACGGAACGTGTACAAGGTGCGCAGCCTAAGCTAGGATAAAACTGGTCATGGAGTTTGTTGTAAGGTACATCGTATTGGCGAATGTATGCCCACACGTCTTTGTTCGTCCATTCCAGTAGTGGGTTAAATTTTTGTAGACCATTATCGGCATCGAAGGAGGATGCTTCCAAGGTGCCGCGCGTGACAGCTTGATCGCGACGCAACCCAGTGACCCATGCATCTTGGCCTTTT
>JAVHPV010000159.1:0-2475 GCA_036170775.1 Gallionella sp.
GTTAGACCAGGTTTCCATTTTCACGTGTTAGGCGCAACCTTGTGCTTGTTGATGTTTGGCTGGCAAATTGCACTGTTTGTCTTGAGTGGCGTAATGTTCGCCACTTGGATATATACCCACAACGAACTGATTACACTGGGATTGAACGGTTTGCTGATGATTGCCATCCCCATCGGCTTCAGCCAATTACTACTGCGCTTCAATCATCACTATTTGCCTAAAAATTTCTTTGTTTTTGTCTTGGGCAATGGCTTTGTTGGCGGAGGATTAGCCATGCTAGTCTCCATCGTCTGTATCACACTCACCATGCTCGCCCTCAGTCCATATACCTGGCCTGTAATCGTCCACAACTACTTAATCGGTGCGCCTATCATTATGCTCACCGAAGCCTTCGCCTCAGGCGCGCTTATTACTGGATTTACTGTGGCGCAACCCTTGGCTGTGGAAAATTTTAGCGATGAGGAATATCTAGTCGGAAAGTAACGAAAGTTTCATTTTGATGTGCGGTAAACCCGCATCCATAAACACTTCACCCTGTTGCACAAACTCAAGACCTTGGTAGAAGGGGATCGCGTAAGTTTGCGCATCCACATCAACCTGTGGGTAATCATGGGCGCGTGCATACTCTAACAACGCCTCCACAATGGCTGTTCCCACCTTGCGTTTGCGCCATACAGGTAACACTGCAATTCGGCCAATATGGCCATCCTTGAACATCCGACCACAACCGATGGCATCGCCCTGATGACTGAGGGCCAAAGCGTGGCGACAGCAGCTATCAAACTCATCCCACTCCAACGCTGGCGGAATCCCCTGCTCCTGGATAAACACCGCCTCACGGACGGCTTTGAGCAAGGGTTCGCCATCGTGCCAACACACCAAGCTCACTGTAAATGGATTTCCCATACTTCCCTCCCTGATAGGTCAGGCAATAATGTTCACTTGCGTACCGACCTCAACCCAATCAAACAACTCCAGCAAATCCTGATTACACATCCGTACGCAGCCATGCGAGCCTGGCTTACCCATCACTACCGAATCAGGTGTGCCGTGGATGTAGATGTAACGGCGCATGGTATCACTCTCACCCAAACGGTTAAACCCAACTTCGCAGCCAGACAACCAAAGAATGCGCGTCAAAATCCAATCTCGTTGCGGGAATTGTTGGCCTAATTCATCGGTATAAATTTCACCCGTCGGGCGACGTGCCACGAATACCGTGTTTTCAGGCAGCCCCGCGCCAATCTTGGCGCGAATAACGTGTTTGCCACGCGGCGTGCAATGACTGCCGCACAACTCGCCCAAGCCATTCTGTGCCGTTGAAATAGCATAACGATGCAGCACTTCGCCCCGTTCATTACGCAATTCCAGTTGCTGCGTGTTGCTGTCAATAGAAATGCTCGTCATGATTTTTGCTGTGCGCGACGTGTGGCAAAAAAATTACTTAAAGTTGCGCTACATAACTCAGCCAAGATGCCTCCTTGCACTTGGGTATGGTGATTCAAGCGCGATTCCGCAAACGCATCCATCACACTACCGCACGCGCCTGTTTTAAGGTCGTTGGCCCCGAACACCAGTCGCGCAATGCGTGCATGCATAATCGCGCCTGCACACATCAAACAAGGCTCAAGCGTGACAAATAACTCACAGCCGACCAAACGATAATTACCCAGCGTTTGCGCCGCATCCCGCAGCGCCCTGATCTCGGCATGGGCAGAGGGATCATGCTGTGAGATGGGCGCATTAAAGCCTCGCCCAATAATCTCGCCATCGCGCACCACCACTGCCCCCACGGGTACTTCGCCTAATTGCTGCGCCTGTTGCGCCAGTTCCAACGCAACATGCATATAACCAATATCATTCATTGCTGTTTTTGCACTCACTATCGAGGTGCGCACCGTAGCACAAAGCCCACAGCCATTCCATCGTGGCGCAACAACAGAATGGTAAACTCAAGGCCAACTCGCCATGACACATCACAGCCACCATGCCTAAAATCATTACCCGCCCCAGCTCTGCAACTGACATTCAACAGCTCATCGCCCAAGGTTATCCTGCTGCGTTAGCGCATATTTTTGCCGCACGCGGCATCAGTGATCGCCAGCAACTTTCCACTTCTCTAGCGGATTTACTGCCTTTTAATCAGTTAAAAAATGTCACTGTCATGGCGCGTTTACTGGCCGATGCGATCGCCACCCAGCACAAAATTTTGGTGATTGCCGATTACGATTGTGATGGTGCAACCGCTTGTGCCGTGGCGGTGCGTGGCTTGCGCAGCTTTGGCGCACAGGTAGACTTCATCGTCCCCAACCGCTTTGAGTATGGTTATGGACTCACGCCAGAAATCGTGCAACTCGCCGCCACGCGCCAGCCGCATATTTTGTTAACGGTGGACAATGGCATCGCCAGTTTGGCGGGGGTGAATGAAGCCAATCGACTGGGCATCAAAGTCCTTGTCACGGATCATCATTTACC
>JAVHPV010000160.1:0-2472 GCA_036170775.1 Gallionella sp.
GGCTCTTTGCCGAGGTTGAAGTCCATACCACGCAGGGCGAGGTTCATCGCCACTAGCCGCCATGTAGTGGGGTTCGCTTCCTGACCGTAGATGGAGATGTCGCCAAACTTGCCGCCGTGTGATTCAACGAATTTCTCGGACTGGACAAACATGCCGCCCGAACCACAGCAGGGGTCATACACCTTGCCCTTGTGCGGCGAGAGAACTTCGACCAGCACCTTAACCACCGAGGCAGGCGTGTAGAACTGGCCGCCTTTCTTGCCCTCTGCATTGGCGAACTGACCGAGGAAGTATTCGTAGATTTGCCCCAGCACGTCCTTGGCTTTGTCTTTCGCGCCAAAACCAATAGAAGAAATCAGGTCGATGAGTTCGCCCAGTCGTCCCGGCTCAAGCTGGGTGCGGGCAAAGCGTTTATCCAGAATTCCTTTAAGGCGGGGGTTGTCCAGTTCAATGGCAATCAGCGCATCGTCGATACGCTTGCCGATGTCGGGCTGCTTGGCTTGGTTGCGAATGGCTTCCCAGCGGGCGGATTGCGGCACCCAGAACACGTTTGCCATCGTGTAGTAGTCACGGTCTTCCAGCAGTTCGGCGTAAACGCTTTCGTCGCCGAGGTAGAGTTCATGCTGCGGGTCGGCGAATGCGGCCTTGAGCTCTTCACGCCGCTCGTCGAATGAATCGGAAATGTACTTGAGGAATATCAGACCGAGGACAACATGCTTGTACTCGGCGGCATCCATGTTGGAGCGCAGTTTGTCAGCCGCTGCCCATAGTGTTTTCTGTATACCCTGATTCATCCCTTACAAATCCAGCAACACACGCCCGGGGAACTCTAAAGCCTCTTTGATGGTGCCGAGAAACTGCACGGCTTCGCGTCCGTCGATAATGCGGTGATCGTAAGACACGGCGAGATAGTTGATGGGACGGATCACGATCTGGCCGTTTTCCACCACGGCGCGCTCTTTCGTGGCATGAATGCCCAGAATCGCCGCTTGCGGAGGGTTGATGATGGGCGTGGAGAGCATTGAGCCGAACACCCCGCCGTTGGAAATAGAGAACGTGCCGCCCGTAAGTTCTTCCATCGAGAGCTTGCCCACTTTGGCACGCGCACCAAAATCAACTATTTTCTTTTCGATGTCAGCGAAAGTCAGTTTATCGGCATCGCGGATGATAGGGACGACTAAACCGCGCTCGCTACCAATCGCCACACCGATGTCGAAGTAGCCATGATAAATAATGTCCGTGCCATCAACGGACGCATTCACAATCGGGAATTTTTGCAGAGCCAATACGGCGGCTTTGACAAAGAAGGAGGAGAAGCCCAGCTTCACCCCGTGTTTTTTCTCGAATGCGTCTTTATAACGATTGCGCAAGTCCATGACGGGTTGCATGTTGACTTCGTTGAAGGTGGTCAAGATCGCAGCATTTTGTTGGGATTGCAGCAAACGCTCGGCGATACGCTGACGAATGCGCGTCATCGGTACGCGTTGTTCTGGACGGTCGCCACTGGGCGCGGCCACGGGCACGAGGTTGGGCACTTCCTCGGTGGATGTCACGGGTTGCACGGCATGCAATACATCTTCTTTAGTCACTCGCCCGCCCCGCCCACTGCCCTGTAAACCCTGCGCATCAATTTCTAATTCACGCGCCAATTTACGCACCGAGGGTGGAACAGCCGCAGGCACGTCTGAGGCAACGCTCGCTGCGCTGGGTGAAGCTGTGGCTGTGGTATCTATTTGCGCGATTAACTCGCCGCTCCCGACCTTTGCACCATCGCCTTTGAAAATGTTCACCAACACGCCACTTTGCGGGGCGGGCAACTCCAACACCACTTTGTCGGTTTCAACATCAATCAAATTTTCATCTTCTTTAACCCTATCCCCTACTTTTTTATGCCATGTCAGCAAGGTGGCTTCAGAGACGGATTCAGAAAGTTGCGGGACTTTAACTTCAACCAAATGGGATGGACTGTTACTCATGGTGTACTCCTGGGTTGTTCTTAACATCGAGATCGGGGCGGAATGCCGCGTCTATGACGGCTTTTTGTTGTTCAATATGGGTGGCCAAATAGCCCGCTGCGGGCGAGGCCGAGGAAGGTCGTAGCGCATAATCAAGGCGCATGTCTGGGCGCATGTGACGTAGCAGGTAATGTTGGATACGATGCCATGCCCCTTGGTTGCCTGGCTCTTCCTGACACCACAGCACTTCGCTGGCATTGGGGTAGGCGGCAATTTGCGCACTGAATTCCTGATGTGGAAACGGATACAGTTGTTCAATACGGATAATCGCCATATTGGTGATGCCACGTTCACGACGGGCTTTTAACAAGTCGTAATAAACCTTGCCGCTACAAGCGATGATGCGCTGGACTTGCGCATTCGCCATAGCGTCCACCTCACCGATCAGCGGCTGGAATGCACCCTCAGTAAAATCACTGAGCGGGGATGCGGCATCTTTGCTGCGCAGCAAGCTCTT
>JAVHPV010000161.1:0-2468 GCA_036170775.1 Gallionella sp.
CTGGCGAATAGGGTGATTTCCTGACGCACACGCTCATCCCAAATGTCGTGGGTCGCGGCATTTTGCAGGGCTTCCTGCAAGCGCGCCGTGAGTTTTTGTTCATAAGCGGCAATGGCTGCGGGCACGTGAGGGATGACTGCACTACGCAAGGCCTCGATCTTTTCGACGCGTTGCCACAAAAATTCTTTAAGTTTTTCGCCTTCGCGGGCGCGCGAAGCAGAGAATTCACTTAATACCGTTTGTAGTAGCTCCAGCAAGGTGGCGCGCAATACATCGGCGGAGCTATGGGGGGTTTCTAGCACCCCTTGCCAGTTCAGGATGTCTGCCACGCTGAGCGTGGGCGCATCGTGCAACACGGCTTGTACCTCTTTATTCCAAACAGCCAACTGTTGGACTAATTCGCGGTTGAGTGTCGCACCACTTTGCGCACCGCGCGCTACGTAATTGATGCGGCATTCCACCTTGCCGCGTTGCAATTGTGCGGCAATCGCTTCGCGTAATGCGCTTTCAAAGCCCCGCAGTTCCTCAGGCATGCGTATTTGCAAGTCGAGGTAGCGATGATTTACCGCGCGCAACTCTAAGCTAAGAGAGCCTTGCGCATTCTCACTACTGGCAGTGGCGTAGCCAGTCATACTCAAAATCATAGGGATTCCTAAAAAAGGCTGTGCTGAGGGCGCGCATTATATTACGATTGCGCCCTATGAATTTCTCCATACATCAAGCCAGCCATATTGGCGACCGTAAATATAATCAAGATCGCGTTGCTTACGCTTATAACCAAGAGGCCCTACTCTTGGTGTTAGCAGATGGCATGGGTGGGCATCTACATGGTGAACTGGCAGCAGGTCTAACCGTTGAGACTTTTGTCGAAACGTTCGAGCAGCAAGCCAGCATCCCCATCCTCGAACCCCAAGTGTTTTTGGCCAATACCATGCGTCGTGCGCATCAGCGCATCATGGGCTTGCCGCATGAGCATGACAAAGGCTTTCCAGGGACTACCTGTGTGGCGGCTTTGATCCAAGATGGAAAAATGTATTGGGGACATGCAGGAGATTCGCGTTTGTATGTGTTACGCGATCATGCGGTATTGACCAAGACCCGCGATCACTCGATGGTGTTTCAGTGGGTGGAATGGGGGGTTATTACGCCTGAAGAAGCGCGTATTCATCCGCAACGCAACCAAATTACCAATTGCTTGGGCGGTGTAGAAGATATGTTCTATATGGAGCCTGGCGAGCCTGTTGAGTTACAGGCAGGGGACGTGTTGCTGCTCGGTAGTGATGGCTTGTGGGGGCCGTTTTTGGATGAAGAATTAGTGCAAACATTCGACGCTCGTCCTATCGCAGAAGCACTCAATAATCTTCTCGTGCGTGCGGTTGAGCGTGAAGATGGGCATTCCGATAATGTCACGGGGGTGGCGATACGCTGGGGCGATCAAGAACCCACCCATGACACCGCAGAGCCTGTTAGCGATATTTTAGAAATTGTTTAGCTGGGCGGATTACCGCTGAGTCAATTCCGATCAATCCATTCCTTTCCGTTGAGAAATTATGATGCGTCCTAGTTCACGAACTCCCGAGCAATTGCGCTCGGTACAAATTACCCGTCATTACACCAAACACGCTGAAGGCTCAGTGTTGATTGTATGTGGTGACACCAAAGTCATCTGCACGGCCAGTGTCGAAGAACGTGTGCCACCGCATAAAAAAGGCAGTGGCGAAGGTTGGGTCACGGCGGAATACGGTATGTTGCCGCGCTCTACTGGCAGTCGTATGCAGCGCGAAGCGGCCAAGGGAAAACAGTCTGGGCGCACTCAAGAAATCCAACGCTTGATTGGGCGCAGTTTGCGCGCCGTGGTGGATTTGGCGAAATTGGGTGAACGCACTATTCAGGTGGATTGCGATGTTATCCAAGCTGATGGGGGTACGCGTACCGCCAGCATCACAGGTGCATTTGTCGCCTTGCACGATGCGGTCAGCGGCTTGCTACAGCAAGGGCTGATTAAAGAAACCCCACTGAAAGATTTTGTTGCTGCCATCTCGGTGGGCATCTACCAAGGCACGCCGGTGCTCGATCTGGATTATGTTGAAGACTCTGCCTGCGACACCGACATGAACGTGGTGATGTTGTCCAGTGGTCAGTTTGTCGAAGTCCAAGGCACAGCGGAAGGGAATGCCTTTAGTCGAGCAGAAATGAATGCTTTGCTGGCACTCGCCGAGGCGGGGATTGCCGATTTAATTCAGCTGCAACGTGCCGCATTGGCAAAATAAAGCATCGTCATTCGAGTCAACACGGCATGATTTTAGTAAGGGAGTGAGTGCAATGAAAAAACTGGTTGTCGCCTCCAATAATCCTGGCAAATTGCGCGAATTTGCGCAGCTTCTTGCGCCGTTGGGTATCGAAGTCGTCACCCAAGCGCAACTCGGTATCAAAGAAGCCGAAGAGCCGCATCACACCTTTATTGAAAA
>JAVHPV010000162.1:0-2454 GCA_036170775.1 Gallionella sp.
CGGATTTGCAGCCGATTTCCTTTAAGTCCGACGGACTCCTAGCCATTAACCACTTGCCGTAACGCCTGTGCCACTTTGATCTGCTCCGCGCAATGCCTCAAGCAAAGCGGTTGGAGTGCGTGAGAAAAGCATTCCAGAATTACTTCAAATTCATCGGCCACCTCATCCGCAAGCGCGGCATCATTCGTCATTTGAGACAGCACATTTTGTGCGGTCGCTTTGTTCACGCGGCAGATGACAGACACATGGATAGGCAACTGCTGCTCCATGCCGACTGTCCATGCCAATTCGTAGGAATGGATGGCTTCTTTTAAGCGTTCAGGATTTTTTTCCGATTCGCCCAGATGATGCAAAACAATCGCCCGATTGTTATGGGTGGCCGTCAGTTCCAATGCGTAATTGTCCGCGTCGAGTACGGCCAGCGAGTTTTTATACGCCACAACTGCTTTTTGCAATTGGCGGTTGCCTTTCAGTAGTGTGCCGTAGGTATGCAAAGTCGCACCGAGTTGATGTAGGGTGAACATCCAATCCTCGGGAAACGTTTCGCGTGTCCAAACCAGCAAGGCGTTGGTATAAGCATCTACTGCGAGCTTCAAAGGTTTTGTATCTTCCAGCAGACGCCCCAGTGATTGGCTGGCTGTGCCAAGGTTGTATTGCGTCGCTGCCCATTCCAATGGTGAGGCATCTTGCGTGTATACCTTCAATGCATGGCTGAAACACTGGATGGCGCGTTCAAACAATGCCTCATCTCTGCGTTGTTGTCCCATCGCTGCCAGAATGTTACCCAGATTGTTCTGCGTTTCAGCCCAAACTAATGGTGTCTCGTTTCTACTGTTCGTTGACGCAAGCGCGTCGGTAGGAGACGTGTTAATGAGCAATATCTCAAGTGCTTCGATGAGGTGCTCAAAAATTCTCGAACTGAAATTGTGCTGCTCATAGTTGCCTCGCGTGAAGCGAAAATTATCTGCTACCGCAACTTGTGTGTCTGGGATAGCCACAGCAGCGACTTCATCACTCAACATGCCGATTGAATTAGCAAGTGAGCGCGCTAGTGCTCTGTTCTCTGGATAAAGGAGGTATGCCGTTGAGAATTTCATTGTGCGCGGTCGAGTATTTCGTTTAAGTCGGGATCAGCACCCACCGCGCAGCCTAGGTCAATTTCTTCCTCGGTAGCGTCACGGATAGACAGGATTTCCAACATGAAGATGACTTCTCTGCCGCACAATGGATTATTGCCATCGACAGTTAAAGTCTTATCGTCGAGTCGTGTGACGATAAAGTCTCTGGGCTCACCCTTGTCATTTTCCATGGTGATGGTCATGCCAATTTCCCGATATGCTTCGGGAACATTTTCGATGTGATCGGTGAACACCAGCGATTCGTCTCGCTCGCCGTAAAGTTTCGCAGTATCTATCGTCACTTCGATGATGTCGCCGACTTTTTTACCGTAGAGTTCTTTGCTCACTTCTTCCGACATCACATCATTCACGCCGTGAACATACCCCAATGGATAGTCCACCGTGACCAGTATGTCGCCCGTTTTGCGATCAACGATCTTGTAATTGAGTTCAACGAATTTTTCGTCTTGTATGGTATCTGACATATCGAATCTTTATGAAAATCGTGACTTAAAAAATGGTGGCACCAAAGATTCTGACTTTTTCTTTTTCGTACCCCAGCACCAGTCTTCCCAGCCATTCCCCAGCTTTCGCCAAACTGCGCTGTTTGTATAACACGGTGACATATTCGCCGCGACGAATGATGCCCAGATACTCATAGTCTGGCGACAGGTTTTTTGCCAGTTCGCTGCGTGCAAACTGTTTGCCCATTTCTACTTCATTCGCACCCGCAATGAACGTGCTCGAAAATTGGCGCGTGAATGCACCGTAGTTACCTTCATTGGAGTATTTCACCAGATCCGCCCACAGGGGATTCGCTATCTCTATAATTTCCGCATCGGTCTTATCAATAATATTCATTCGCCTAACTCCATTTTTGCTCTAGAGATTAAAAGAGGATCAACATGAAGTATGCTGATCCTCTTTTAATGTACTACAAAGTTATCGCAACCAATATATTTATGCAGCCTGATCTCAACACTTCAAAATCAGGTTGCACATCGGCCTAGTGCGCTTCTGTCGGTTTTTTCTCTACGTCGCCCACCAAGTGGTAGAGCGGTGCCTTTTCCATTGTGTACTCACCCGTTTTGGGGTCACGACGGGAAACAGTCAGCACATGCCAGTTCTCGTCATCCAGCTTCATCACATCACCCCGGTAGTAGTAACCGGGCCAACGTGTCTCTTTACGGAACAAGGTATGCTGGAACACGCTTTCGGAAGTGAGGTAACGATGCTTCAATTCCCATGCGCGCAGCAGTTCATGGATGTCTGACGCGGCGACCTTTTCCAGATCTTCTCCCAGCGTCGCCATCTTCTTCAGACCGATGTTCAGGAG
>JAVHPV010000163.1:0-2450 GCA_036170775.1 Gallionella sp.
GCAGTGAGTACGCTCAAGGCGAATAAGCCGGCACGCAACACTTCGCTTTTTTTCACATGAACACCCGCTTCAAGACAAATGCTCTTGATGGTGGCAATTTGCTGATATTCATCATGGGGCATGGTAAAACTATCGCGCACCACTTTAATCTTGGTCTCTTTCTTGGCTTTTTTCTCGACGGGTTTAAGCGTGACTTTTGCCTTAGCATCCGCAGGAGTTGACACCTTTTTTACGGGTGTTTTTTTGGCTGCGGTTTTCTTTACTGGGGCAGATTTTGCATCTTCCATTTTGCTTCTCCTTGGTTATTATTAAAGTGGCAAAAACAGTGTATACGGTATATTCTGCAAACCAAACTGTAATATTTAGGGGGCAATGGTGGAGCTGATTCTCTGGCGACATGCCGAAGCGGAAGAAGGCACAAATGATCTGGCGCGCGGGTTAACGGCTAAAGGACAAAAACAAGCCGAAAAAATCGCGCGCTTTCTCAGTCCACATCTCGCCGCTGATGCCCGAATCTTAGTCAGCCCCGCACTGCGCACCCGCCAAACCGCTACGGCACTCACCCAACAATTCACCCTCGCCCCCACTCTCGCCCCAGGCGCAACCGCCGCCGCAGTATTCCATGCAGCAAGTGGGGCGGAAGGCGACGGCACGGTGTTAGTGGTGGGGCATCAACCCACTTTGGGGAGCGTTGCGGCAGAGCTGCTCGGTATGGCGAACACCTCATTAAGCATCAAGAAAGGCGCGCTGTGGTGGTTCACCCAGCGTGAACGGGATGGGGTGCGTCAGACCACGCTGCGCTTGGTGATGACACCAGAATTTTTGTAGCGCAGACCTAAGGAGTCGGCAATTTAACAGTTTCTCGTTCGTGGTGAGCCTGTCGAACCCCATGCCCCTTCGACTGTTCGACAGGCTCACCGCTCAGGGTGAACGGATTTTCAATCTGTTTATTTGGACAAACCTATAACAAGCAAGGAGAGCATCATGTTTGAATCTGCCGAACTCGGCCACAAAATCGACAAAACCACTTACAACAATGAAGTACCCAAGCTGCGCGAAGACTTACTCAACGCACAATTTGATTTGGCACAAAAAGGCAAATTCCCCGTCATCATCTTGGTGGGCGGCGTAGATGGCGCGGGTAAGGGCGAGACGGTCAATTTACTCAACGAATGGATGGATCCGCGCTACATCCAAGCCCATGCGATGGGCTCGCAATCAGATGAAGAAAGCGAACGCCCCGCGATGTGGCGTTTCTGGCGCGCTTTACCCCCCAAGGGCAAAATCGGGGTGTTCTTTGGCTCGTGGTACACCTCACCCATCGTGCAACGCGTGTTAGGCAAAATTAAATCCAGCGAATTAAACCAAAGCATCGCCGAGATCAATCGCTTTGAAAAAATGCTCAGTGACGAAGGCGCACTCATCATTAAATTTTGGTTTCATTTATCCAAAGAAACACAGGTTAAACGCCTCAAAGCACTGGAAAAAAATCCCAAGACGCGCTGGCGCGTGACCAAACTTGATTGGCAACGCTACAAGCTGTATGACCAGTTTCGTAAAGTTTCCGAACGCACCCTGCGCGCCACCAGTACCGCCGAAGCCCCTTGGATTGTGGTGGAAGGTAGCGATGCGCGTTATCGCAATCTCACCACGGGCAAGATATTGCTGGAGGCCATCCGCAAACGCCTAGACCACACCTTGCCCGCCGCGCCGCCCGCCGCTGCACCGTTAAATGCACCGCTTGATAGCCTCAATGTATTCGACAAATTGAACATGTCGCAAAAACTGACGGATAAAAAATTCGCCACCGAACTAGAGAAATATCAAGGCAAACTTAACCTGCTCACCCGCGACGAACGCTTCCACAATCTTTCGGTGATTGCCGTATTTGAAGGCTCGGATGCGGGCGGCAAAGGTGGCTCAATCCGCCGCATCACTGCCGCATTAGATGCGCGCCATTACCGCATCGTGCCGATTGCCGCCCCCACCGAAGAAGAACGTGCACAGCCCTATCTATGGCGTTTTTGGCGACACATTCCGCGCACCGGACGCGTCACCATTTTCGACCGCTCTTGGTATGGACGCGTGCTGGTGGAACGGGTCGAAAAATTTTGTTCCGAAGCCGACTGGATGCGCGCCTACGGAGAAATTAACGATTTTGAAGAGCAATTGGTCAAGCACAACACCGTGCTGGTAAAGTTTTGGCTCGCCATCACCAAAGACGAGCAACTACGCCGCTTCAAAGAGCGCGAAAAAATCGGTTTCAAACGTTTCAAAATCACCGAAGAAGATTGGCGCAACCGCAAAAAATGGGATGACTACGAAACCGCCGTGTGTGACATGGTAGATAGAACCAGCACTGAATTCTCGCCGTGGACACTGGTGGAAGCCAACGACAAAAACTTTGCCCGCATCAAGATATTGAAAACCTTATGCCAGCAAATTGAAGC
>JAVHPV010000164.1:0-12012 GCA_036170775.1 Gallionella sp.
TTCCATCGCCGTAGCCACTTCCTGTTTGAGCCAACATTTCATGTCCTCCATCTTGGTGCGCGCTTCGCCTTGACACTGTTGTTCCAGCAAATTCAGCTTGTCCCATAATTTCCCCAACAAGGTATTGAACTGCTTTAACTGCGCCTGACTGGCCGTCAAATGCTTGCTCAACTCGGTGATGCGTGCCGCCAGCACTTCAGCATCGGGCAAGGCGCGTTCAAATACGCGTTTGCCAAATGCACGCTCTTTAATCTGCGCGATGCGCGCAAATTCGCTGGTATCTTCTAACTGCGCAGCGGGGTAACACGCCAATAAATTTTCGACCGACACCTTGCCGTCGAAGGACACCATTGCGCCACTTTGAATCTTTTTTTGCAGCTCAGCGCGACCTACCCCCACCAAACGCGCCGCACGCGTCAAACTCAATAAATTATCCATGTTGTGTCATCTATGCGTGTGGTATGCCGCTATCTGCCTAACCTTGCGGGTGAAACCACGCCAGTTTTTCGCGCAATGCAACGACACCACCGACGATGATGAGCGTGGGGGCTTGCGGCTTCTCACGTTCCGCAATGGCGGGCAGTGTCGCCAGCGTGCCCGTGATGACGCGTTGTGTGGGCTGCGTACCGTGCTGCACGATGGCAATGGGGGTGGTGTCGGGCAAGCCGTGTTCAATCAATTGGGCACACAGCGTGTCCAGCCCATGCAAGCCCATGTACACCACCACGGTTTGTTTGGGGCGCGCGAGCTGCTCCCAATCCAGATTCATGGTGCCATCTTTGAGATGCCCCGTGACGAACACACATGATTGCGCGTAGTCGCGGTGTGTCAGCGGGATGCCCGCATAAGAAGCCACCCCCGAGGCGGCGGTGATGCCAGGCACAACTTGGAAGGCGACACCTTCTGCCGCCAGTGTTTCAATCTCTTCACCCCCGCGCCCAAAGATGAACGGGTCGCCCCCCTTGAGGCGCAACACGCGCTTGCCTTCTTTGGCCAGACGCACCAGCAATTGATTGATATCCTCTTGCGGCAACGCATGATCGGCACGGCGTTTGCCCACATAAATGCGCTCGGCATCGCGCCGCGTCATATCCACGATGGTCTTAGTCACCAATGCGTCATACACCACCACATCGGCTTTTTGCATCAGGCGTAAGGCACGGAAAGTGAGCAGATCAGGATCTCCTGGCCCTGCCCCCACCAAATACACTTCGCCATGCAGAACGTTGTCTTCCTTATCTAGCATCTCGCGCAACAAGGCTTCTCCCCCCGCCTCATCGCCACTGAGTACTTTTTCTGCAATCACACCGTCTAGTGCATCTTCCCAAAACAAACGACGCTTGGGCGGATTAGTCACACGTTGCTTGACCAATTCACGGAAGCGTTCCGCAAATTGCGCCAGTCGTTTGAAGTTGTGCGGGATGGTGGATTCCAGCTTGCCGCGCATCATGCGCGTCAGCACGGGCGATGCACCGCCGCTAGAGAACGCCACCATCAAGGGTGAGCGATCCATGATGGCTGGCATGATGAAAGAACACAGCTCGGGATCATCCACCGCATTCACTGGGATGTTGCGCGCCTGCGCCAGCTCAGAGACCTGCTTGTTCACCTCGCGATCATTGGTCGCAGCGATCACTAGCATCACGCCATCCAAATGTTTTTCCTCAAAGCGTGCGATGACTGCTTCAACATTGGTATTTGATTTCAGCTCGTCGTCAATCTGTGGCGCGACCACACGCACCTTTGCCCCCGCCTCCAGTAGCACCCCAGCCTTGCGGGTACCGACCGAACCGCCCCCTACCACTAGGCAAAGACGATTTTTAACTTTCTGGAATACGGGTAAATAATCCATTTACTGCACCGCCTTCAAAATCAATGGCACTAAGGCTTCTGGCAGTTTGATCTTGCCCGCCAGCGCAAATTGGTGCGCGCTATCGGACATTTTGTCCCAAGTCTTTTTGATGATGACGATCCATTTGGCTTCGTCGTAGTCTGCGTGTTGTCCAGCGAAGTGCAGCATGTAATGTTCGATGAAAGTCAGATCCACTACGTCTTCCATCATCTGCGTCTCGGGGTTGGTCTTTAATTCTTTTTTGCCGACGATCGTTTTCACCCGCGCGATCATTTCGTCGTCGTACCCCACTTGCCGCATCAGTGCGCCCGCCGTCTCCGCATGGAATTTATATAGATTGGTGCGCCACAACATGTAGCCTTTTTTATCCATCGGATAGTCACTACGCGGACTCTTCCAACGCTGAATATGTTGCGCACGACAGGCTAGTTTTACCGCTTCCGAAGCATCCGGTGCAAAACGTTGCTGCATATCGCTCATGCGCTGTGCGTAGAGCAATTCTTTGGGATAGTCCTTGCCGTCAAACATCTCTTTGTTAGGGTCTTCCGAATTAGCTTGGTCGAATGCCGCGATAGCGGCTGAATATAAATGGGAGGTCATTGCACTTTCTCTACAAGTTGGGTTGAAGATAATGGTTTGCAGCGGCGCACAAAATTAACAAAGCGCGTCGCCCAATAACAACTGCCGATGGTGCGCAGGTGCGTATAGGAAGCCAGCAAATTATTGATGATGAGACCATCGCGTTCGCCGTCTATGCCGTAACCACGCTCGACTTGATAAGCGTAACGCATTTCATTCGGCAAATTCACCAGTTTCGAGTAATGGAATTCATGCGCACGAATTTGGCGTGCGGGGACATCGGGGCGTGGCCACGGATGCGTAGCTTCTTCCCGCAGATGCACATAACCACGACCGATGGGTTTGGCGTGCATTACCACATCACCCGGAATAGCACCGACCATCGCGTAGCTGCGTCCTTCGTAGGCGATGCTGCGCGACAAGTACATTAGGCCACCGCATTCCGCGTAAGCAGGCAATCCGTTCTCGATGGCTTGTTTGATAGCGGTGCGCAAGGTCACGTTCGCCTCCAACTCGACCGCACACGCCTCGGGGAAACCACCGCCAATATAAAGTCCATCCACTTCTGGCATCTGTGCGTCTTGGAGCGTATCGAACGGCACCAACTCCGCGCCCGCCGCCCGCAACGCGTCGAGATCATCCGCATAGTAGAAACCAAAGGCGCGGTCGCGTGCGATGCCGATGCGCACGGGAGATTGAAGATTGCCTTTCTCGTTTGCCCTTTCTCCCGTTTGCGGGGGAAAGTTGGATAGGGGGGCGTGTTGAGGTGTGGGGAGTGACTGCTTCTGCGACAGCACCAGCAGCTTGTCCAGATCAACCTGCTCGGCGATGGCGTCACCGATCTGTTTGATCTTGGCGTTAGCCGCGACAGATTCGTTGCTGGGCATCAGCCCGAGATGGCGTTCGACAATACTCAAGCGTTCGTCATACTGGATCGCGCCGATCACCGGCACATCGGTGTAATGCTCGATGACTTGGCGCAGTTTGGATTCGTGACGCTTGCCACCAAGGTTGTTGAGAATAACACCTGCAATCTGAATATCTTTATCGAACGCCTGATAACCCAAGATGAGCGGTGCGATGCCGCGTGTCATGCCACGCGCATCAATAACCAGAACCACGGGCAGGTCGAGCAATTTAGCTAATGCGGCATTGCTATTACTACCATCAAGTGCCAAGCCGTCATACAAGCCTTTGTTGCCTTCGACCAGAGTGACTTCGGCGGCATGACGCGCAAAGGTCGCCATCACGTCATCGTTATCCATCAGATACAGATCAAGGTTGCGGCAAGCGTGTTCGGCAGCAAGGCTAAGCCACATCGGATCAATGTAATCCGGGCCTTTTTTGAAGGGTTGCACGACATGCCCACGTGCGGCGAGTGCCGCACATAGGCCGATGCTGACGGTGGTCTTACCCGAGGATTTATGTGCTGCGGAGATCAGAAAACGGTTGCTCATATCCACGACCTCACAGAATGAACAACATCACGAATTATCAATGCTCGGCTTTTTTGGGCAACTCGTGTGGCACAAAATCCAACACACGAATACCAATGGCTGTAATGATAAAGGCCACGCCGATCCCACCTAAACCCAACAGTATTTCAGGTAGTGAAGCGTGATAAGTTCCGACCGCACCATCGCCAAAACTACTGCTGACTTGGTATCCAGGAAAAATATCCAAAGGGAAGGCTTGTCCGCCAACGATAAACACATAAAGCAAAGAGAACCCACCTAGGATAATCAATACCGAGGCGGCAATCACGCACCTAGATTTCCCCAATGCGGGGTGGTAGATAAGCAACAGCGGTAAAAGGTTACCGATGACAACATAGCCCCACCAAAATACCGCTGGATAAATATCAGCATCCAGCAGAATAAATTTCTCGAATGCCGTTTGACGTGCGAAATATAGGTTTACCAGATGGTACGCAACTACGAAATACAGTGAGGCAATCACAAACACGCCCATTAAATTACGCATCCGTTTTTGCACATATTCATCTAATGACTTTTCATTCCAAGCATAAATGGTGGACTGCACAATGTGAAAGACCGCCATTCCCCAAGCAAATGAAATCACGATAAACATGGGGGGCAAAATCGCCGTTCCATAAGACTGCCGTGCCACCAAGAATGCGAATATGACACCCGTACCCGTGGTGAGTATAAAACGCCAAGTAAACACCAAAAATCCCACAGATTTAGACCACGGATTCATGCGACGCTCCATCATCGTCCACAGATACAGCGCAACCGTAGCGAACATGCCAGAGTAGATAAAAATGTTCCACGCAAAAACAGAAGTTGGATTGAAATTAGTCGCGGCCACAATAATGCGATCAGGACGACCCAAATCTAACATGAGTACCATCAAGCCACCTGCCAACATTGCAATGGACAGGAGTCCCGCTAATGGCGCGCGTGCCTTATATGCAGGTTTGTTGAAGACCGAACCTATCGACGAAACATTGAGCACTCCAGAGGCAGAGATGATAAGAAATATCGCAAATACATGCGGCATTCCCCACACAATTTGGTTATTCATACCGGTAATAATATGCCCATGCTCTTCCATCAGATGAACTGCTGACAGTCCAGCCAACACCACCAAACCAGCCAACGCAATCAGTCCATAGTAGAGCGGACTTTTGAGTGAAGCGACAGAATAATTAGCCATTTACAACCCCTGATAGCGTACGCCAGTATTGAGTTTAAGATCAGCACGCACTTGCGTGGATGCGACTGAACGAATCTTTTGACTGATCTCACTGTTTGGATCATTTAAGTTGCCAAACAGAATGGCCTTGTTGGTGCAGGCTTCAGCGCAAGCGGGTTGCCCACCTTGGTCAATACGATGCACACACAGCGTACAACTCTCTACCGTGCCTTTACCGCGCGGCACGTCAGGATTTTGTTCGTGTAAAGGCTCATGAACAAAAGAGCGTGCTTTGTATGGACAGGCCATCATGCAATAACGACAACCAATACAACGGTGCTTATCTACCAACACAATGCCATCTGCTCGTTTGAAGGATGCGCCGGTAGGACACACATCAACACAAGGCGGATGTTCACAGTGTTGACACATCATAGGCAACGACACCTCTCGTTGTGTGCTGATGTCTTTAATATCAATTTTGCGTATCCACTGAGAATCAGTTGCTGTCGTACCGCCTGACAGGCCATTTTCTTTGTTGCAAGCGGTTACGCAATCATTACAACCCGATTTACATGCACCCGTATCAATCAGCATTCCCCAGCGCACCTTCTCGTCCGCCTGCGGTGTACCGTGAGCCACATCAAACAACATCAATCCAGGTGCGACAGACACCATGGCTGCACCCGCAGCGGTCTTTAAGAAATTTCTACGTTGGGAATTGAGGTCACTCATTTAGCATTCCTCTCTTGCAACCACGCGCTCTTGCGCTTACCCGAATGACATTCAAAACAGTCTATTTTTACCGCCTCGTAACGATGGCAAGCCACACAGAAACTATCATCTCGCGCAATCACGCTGTTATCTTTAGTGCTTGCGTGACATTCAATACAATTTTTTAGACTGATTTTTTCATCACGCAAACCCTTGCGTACGACCTCATCGCGTTGGTGTACCAGCAAATGCATATGATTTTTACGCATCCACTGTGGATCTTTCACGCACTGCCCACCCTTACCTATGTCCACCTTGGGTATGGCTGCATCGGCCGCCCACACCGTATGAAAACAAAAGCACAGCAACAGCAATGCGATCTGTTTCATCACTCACCCAATCCCATTTGAATGTAGCCTGTAGGACAAACATCCGCACAGATATGACAGCCGATACACTTGTTGTAATCGGTATCCACATAACGTCCCAATGTGGCTTTTGCTTTAGGCACACGGAACACCGCAGTTTGTGGGCAATACATAACACAGTTGTCACACTCAAAACACATACCACAACTCATACAACGCTTGGCTTCCGCGACGGCCTGCTCTTGTACTAGCACACCCAAACGATCGTCAAAATTACCCAAAGCTTGTTGTTCGTTCAAAGTGATGGTGTTGCGTTTATTCCGCGCCACAATCGAAAAATGCCCCATAAACAACTTATCGTGCGGGATGATGTAGCGGTCGGAACGGTTATCAAAGTTATGTACCGCGACATTGGTGTTACATGTGCCACGCAACGGCTCATGCACCTCTTTAATTTCCAGCCCCTTTTCTGCCATTTTGCGCATCAAATCAAATTGGTGCGCATCAATCTTGGGGCGTTTTTCCAAATCCAACCCATTGAGATAGTTATGAATACCATCCGCAGCAATCGAACCATGACCGATGGCAGTCGTCAGCAAATGAGGACGAATGATGTCGCCGCCTGCGAACACGCCCTTTTGTCCCGCCACCACGTAATTGCGATCTGTCGTAACCGCGCCTTTACCGTTGTTAAATTCTTCCAACCCCGTAAAGTCGACCGCCTGACCAATCGCGGAGACGATTAAATCTGCCTCGATGTCAAATTCAGTACCCTCTATGTTTTTAACTTCCAGTTTTCCGCCAGCAATTTTTGCTTCGCATTGAATCATCCGCAATGCGGTGGCACGACCGTCTGTACCGCGCACAATGCCAATCGGAGCAAGACCGCCACGAATCGCAATCCCCTCAGCTAACGCCTGTTCTATTTCATGCTTGTTGGCCTGCATCTTGTCGATATTAAAGATCGAGGTCAGTGTGACATTGGCACCCTGTTTGACCGACACTTCCGCCACGTCCTGCGCCATTTGACCCGCGATGGCTTGTTCAAAATCAGTCGGCGAGGAGCTTTCCAAATGTCCCAAACGCCGTGCGACTGTTGCCACGTCTATCGAAGTATCACCGCCACCGACTACCACCACACGTTTGCCCACATGTTGCAAACGACCATCATTAAATGCTTTCAAGAAAGCGGTTGCAGTCACTACGTTAGGGGCAACGCTATCCGCAATCGGCAATGCCCGCCCTGCTTGCGCGCCCATACCCAAGAATACCGCATCAAAATCTTTGCGGATTTGCTCTAGCGTGATGTCAGTGCCTATGCGGCACTTCATGCGGGTCTTCACCCCTAAGTCAGTAATCCGTTTAATTTCCGCATCCAACACTTCACGTGGTGTACGGAAGCCAGGAATACCATAACGCATCATGCCTCCCAGATGCTCATGGTCATCAAATATAGTGACTTCATGACCTTTTAGCGCAAGCTGATAAGCACAGGACAAACTGGCTGGACCACCCCCTACAACAGCCACTTTTTTGCCAGAAGGTGCAGCCTTTAAGCTGTATCCCAAGTTGTTCGCAATCGCATATTCGCCCAAGAAATGCTCAACCGAATTGATCCCTACGTGGTCTTCTAAGGCATTGCGGTTACATCCTGTCTCGCACGGTGCTGGACATACACGCCCCATCACAGACGGAAAAGGATTGGCTTCGGTTAAACGCCGCCAAGCGTATTCTTGCCAAGGCATACTTGGTTTTCCATCCGCGCCCACAGGGGGCTTTTCAGTACCGCGTACGATAGACAAGTAACCGCGAATATCTTCGCCTGCCGGGCAGCTCCCTTGACATGGCGGGGTGGACTGTACGTAAGTAGGACATTTGTGCGTGTGACTGGCTTGGAATATTTGTTGATTCCAACGACGCACCTTGTTATCGCCATCTTTAAAACGGCGGAAGGTAATCTTTTGTGGGGTTGCAGTTGTTTCAGACATCGTGTCTTACCTCCAGTAAATTATTTTTTATCGCCTAACAGAATTGCATTACTAACCAGTTGGTGTACGCCGCCGATAACCCTGCGATCAAATCCATAAACAGGCAACACCTTGGTAAATTGCGCCTTACAAATCGCGCAGATACACGCCATAAAATTAACGCCATTTTCATCTGTCACTTGTTGCAACATTTCCATTCTAGGCAGTGCACCTTTTACGCGTAGATCAAGTAAATCATCCGTTAGTAATCCACCGCCACCGCCACAGCAAAAAGTCTTTTCATGTGTGGTGCTTGGGTGCATTTCAACAAAATGATTGGCTACCGCTTTGATGATGTTGCGCGGAATTTCAAACTGCCCGCTGGGATACCCTCCCATGCTTGAACCGCGTGCCACGTTGCAAGAATCATGGAATGTAATGACATATTTATCGTTGAGCGATTTATCAAAGCTCAACCGTTCATCTTGAATCATGTCCCAAGTAAACTCACAGATATGCGCGGGTTGCTTATAGCGGTGATCCAGTTGTTTTTGCAGCATCTGGGCAAAGCGATCGTTCGCATCTGCGCCATCACCCACACCCGTCAAGGTATTCCAGAAACTGTATGCAACACGCCATGCGTGGCCACACTCGCCCACTACGATACGTTTAACCCCCAATTCCAGCGCGGCTTGACGAATACGGAATGCAATAGTGCGCAACTGTTCATAGTTACCAATAAACATACCAAAATTACCAGCTTCAGATGCCATCGAAGACAGCGTCCAACTCGTCCCTGTGGCATGAAATACTTTGGCATAGCCAATCAGACTATCAATATGGGGTTCAGCAAAGAAATCGGCAGATGGCGTGATGAGTAATACTTCCGCGCCCTTGACATCAATGGGAAACTTTACATCAACGCCAGTGGCATCTTTAACATCTTCTTCCAGACCTTCCAAAGTATCGACCAGTGCAGGACCCGGCAGACCGAGATTGTTGCCAATTTTGTGTACCTTACCGATGATCTCATTGGAATACTTCTGACCGTAACCGACATGATCTAGCATCTCGCGTGCAGCCATAGTGACTTCGGCAGTGTCTATACCGTAAGGGCAGAACACCGAACAACGGCGACACTCTGAGCATTGATAAAAATAGGTGTACCACTCATCCAACACTTCGCGGGTCAGATCGCGTGCACCAACCAACTTAGGGAACATTTTTCCCGGTAACGTGAAATAACGTCGATACACACTGCGCATTAAATCTTGGCGCGCCACCGGCATATTCTTGGGATCTTGTGTACCAATAAAGTAATGGCATTTGTCGGAGCAAGCACCGCAATGCACGCATGCATCCATATAAACTTTGAGTGAGCGATATTTACCGAGCAAGTCGCCCATCTTGGCAATCACTTTGTCATGCCAGTCATCGACTAACTGCCCTGGGAAGCCGAGTGCTTCTTGAATCTTTTCATTGGCCACATACGACTTAACATCGCCCATCGCCCCAGGCTTTAAGTCTGGAATAATAGGAATGATTCGATAAGCGGGTGCGATGACATCTGCCATGCTAATTCTCCGATTCCAACTTGGCAGCCCACGCGCTCAAATGGCGTTTTTCGCGTGAATCGTCGGTCTGATTACGAGTAGGTGAAAAAAAGACCCCTGGTGCATGCAAGAGCTTGCTGAGAGGGAAGATCACCAGGAGCACAGAAACCAAAAATAAGTGCGTGTACAAGAGCAAATCGGTAGGCAATGCTTGAACATTAAAGTGCATCAGCCCAATAAAGAAATTTTTAACTGTAATCACGTCAGTATGTGCGACGAACTTCATCGTCAACCCCGACGCGGCAATCATAATCAACAACAACAACATCAAATGATCTGAAGGAGTGGAGATATAACGGATACGCTCCACAAACAAACGTCGTCCCCACAAACCACCTAAGCCAATCAACATGGTAAGACCAGCATACATACCGAATGGTTGTAAAAACGCAACCCAACCCCATACAGGCTCAGTGAAATATCGTAAGTGACGCAACACGACCAGCAACATACTGGCGTGAAACAACCAGCCGAACGCCCATATCCACAAGTTTGCTTTGAACAAACTCTCAAAAAGCACCACTTCCCGCCCCATCCGTAAAACCACACCGCCTGTCGTTGTCGGAGCGGGTGTAGTCGGTATTTTTAGCGGGGCTGGAGTGCGTGCATAGTCACGTATCCGATACAGCAAACCGATGACAAAAACTAGGCTTGCAAAGTAAAAAAGTAGTGCAAACAGCGTGTTCATCATCAATTCCACAGGATATAAAATTAAACGCAACCCGTTGGTTTTGGCAGGCCAGCAATCTTACATGCTTGCTTGCCAGGACCGTAAGGGAAAAGACCATACAGATATTCGCTGTTACCTTTTTCTGCGCCCAGTTTTTTACCAATCGCCTTGGTTAACACTCGTACTGCAGGAGCAATTTGATATTCCTCAAAATACTCGCGCAAGAAATTGATCACTTCCCAGTGTTGCTCGGTGAGTTCGACGTTCTCGCTCTTTGCCAGATACTCACCAACATCTTTGTTCCATTCGGAGAGATTAACCAGATACCCCTCTTCATCAGTTTCGTAAGATTTACCACCGACTTCAATACTTGCCATGCTATTTCTCCTTAAGTATGTTGCTTGTAAATATAGACACCACTCACTCTCTACCCCTCGCAAACCAACCAGAGGGTAAGGAGCAAAGCAATTCTCTTATAGCCAAGATTGGCAACTGTTATTGCTTATTGTCAACTCGACAAAACCATCATATCCGATGGGGGTAACCCCCGTCATCAGTCGATCACTTAAGCCTCGCGCATCAAGATCAGGCTGCAAGACGTAAACCTTAAAACGCCCTAACGCATCTCTCAATTTGGACTCGAAAATATTGCCCGTTGTCGCAGCATAGACGGCATCTTCAGTCAACAAAATGTCACCACCGACAGCCACACGCAAGCAGCTTTCGAGCGTACTACTGGACAAAGGAGATTTATTGATAATGTGTAACATTTCACCCCCTTAAAAACTCAAGACCACGTCTTGCTCATCCATCAACGCGCCCATCTCAGCACGCCCCAGCACGACCACATCAACCAGCAAATCATCTTCTGTCAGCCCACGCGCTTCCAATGATTCTTTCTCAACATAAAGCTTCTCTACGTCGTAACCTTCCAACGCACGATAGGTTGGTGAGAAATTTTTTGTCTCAATCCCCTTGGTCTGTTGCCCTTTTTTCAGTTGGTAGACACCATCATCCAAGAAAACCAAGGAAACATCCTGATCGAAGGCTGCGGTGATCAATACCACTTCCAGCGACTCCAACGCGTAAATCGTTCCGTAGGGTGCCTTACGATTGACGAACATGAATTTTTTAACTGCACCTGCGCTCATTTCGCCTCCCCTTAATCGCCGAAGGTAACCAGACGGTCACACTTGGTTCCAGCCTCGACCAATTGTCCCAGACCAGAGATACGGAAACCCGTCGCCAAGTTCTCTTCTTTGATGCCGCGACGTAATGCTGCCGCCACGCACACCACCAAGTCCACCTTATGTTCTTCTGCCAACTTAGCCCAGCGATTGACGATATTACGATCATCCTGTGGCGGCTCGGTCAGCTTGGATGCATTATTCACGCCGTCGTGATAGAAGAACACACGCCACACCTCATGCCCTTTGGCGATAGCCGCTTTGGCAAACAGGTAAGCCGAGTCGCTCGCCTGATGCTGGTACGGCCCTTCGTTGACTACGATTCCGAATTTCATCTCCAATGCCCTTTTTAGAAACGGATATGCGTAGACGAATTCAAGTTCGCACGAGAACCGCGCCAGTCA
>JAVHPV010000165.1:0-2448 GCA_036170775.1 Gallionella sp.
CAAGTGCGTTTGCTGACTAAAGCCTTGCGCCCTTTGCCTGAAAAATTCCACGGTCTCGCCGATCAGGAGCAAAAGTATCGGCAACGCTACCTCGATCTCATTACCAATCAAGAGGCGCGCAAAGTATTTATGCAGCGCACCCAGATTATTCAAGCGATCCGCGATTTCTTTGTGCGCCACGGCTATATGGAAGTGGAAACGCCCATGATGCATTCCATTCCTGGCGGGGCATCGGCCAAACCATTTGAGACACATCACAACGCGCTAGATATGAAGATGTATTTGCGTATTGCCCCTGAGCTGTATCTAAAACGCCTTGTGGTGGGCGGCTTTGAAAAAGTGTTTGAGATTAACCGCAATTTCCGTAACGAGGGACTTTCCACGCGGCACAATCCCGAATTCACCATGTTGGAATTTTATGAGGCCTATCGTGATTACAAATATCTGATGGATTTCAGCGAGAGTCTGTTCCGCGAAGTGGCGCAAAAAGTATTGGGTACTACTGTGATTAGCTATCAAGGTCAAGAACTGGATTTGGGAAAACCTTTCCATCGCTTAACCATGGTGCAAGCGGTGCAAAAATTCCATCCACAATTTAGCGACGCACAACTCAACGACCGCGATTTCCTGCTCAATGAGTTGCAAGATTTGAAAGCCAAATACAAGCCAGAAGATGGCGTGGGTGGCTTGCAATTATCCTTGTTTGAAGAGTTGGCTGAAGCGCATTTGTTTGAGCCTACCTTCATTATTGACTACCCCGTAGAAGTCTCGCCATTGGCGCGTAGCAGCGATAAAAACCCGAAAATTACCGAACGTTTCGAGCTGTTCGTGGTGGGACGTGAATTGGCTAACGGCTTCTCCGAGCTGAATGATGCGGAAGATCAATCGGCACGTTTCGACGCACAAGTATTAGCTAAAGATGCGGGCGATGAAGAGGCAATGTTCAAAGATGCGGACTATGTGCGCGCCTTGGAATACGGCTTACCCCCCACCGCTGGGCAAGGCATCGGCATCGACCGCTTGGTGATGCTGCTGACCGACAGTGCCAGCATCCGTGATGTGATCTTGTTCCCGCAAATGCGTCCAGAAGTGTAGCCGCACCATGCTCAACAGCGACACACGTAGCCGTTTGATGCAGCAGTATCCGATGCTGCTCAAACTGCCCAGTGCGGAACTACAAGAGTTGCTGAATGGTACGACGCTGATACAGTTGCCCGCTGGTGCGATGGTGTTTGATGAAAACCAGCAATGCCAAGGTTTTCCGATGTTGCTGTCAGGTAGTATCCGTGTCATCAAAGCCTCAGCACAAGGCCGTGAGTTGCAGCTATATCGCATCCTGCCTGGCGAAAGCTGTATCTTGACTAGCAGTTGTTTGCTGGGCAACAGCAACTATCAAGCGCGCGGCATCACTGAACAAGCCGTAGAAATGGTCGCGCTCTCACCCAAACATTTCCACCAACTGCTGGCTCACTATGCGGCTTTCCGCGAGTATGTGTTTAACTTGTTTACCGAACGTCTGACGGATTTAATGCAGTTGGTTTCAGCCGTCGCGTTTCAAAAACTCGATCAACGTTTAGCCACGCTTTTAATCAACAAACCCAGCCCACTGAACACCACGCACCAAGCCATTGCCGACGAGTTGGGCTGCGCACGCGAGATTGTCAGTCGTTTGCTGAAAGGCTTTGCTGACCAAGGCTGGGTCAAGCTGGGACGCGAGCAAATCGAAATTAGCGATGCGGCTGCGCTGAAACGCTTTAGCGCGCTGTAACCCCGCATTCGCTCTGTGATTTTTGTCACAGACACATACCTTCAGCTCCCCTATTCTACGGTCTCCCATAACCACTCAAGGAGCTTCAAATGAAATGTAATGCTGGCGGCCTCGACCGCGCACTTCGTGTTATCGCAGGTCTGGTGTTAATCGCTTTGGCAGCAACAGGCACTGTCGGTGCTTGGGGTTGGATCGGCGTAGTGCCTTTACTGACAGGGGCGATGGGCTTTTGTCCAGCCTATACTTTGTTAGGTTTGAACACCTGCTCAATCAAAAAATAAGCTGTTGTTGCCTATTCACGCCCGCACTGAGCGGGCGTTTTTATTGGAATCACCCTAGGAAAAATCCCATGAAAAAATCACTGCTGTTTTCGAGCTTGTTAGTTCTGGCGAGCCTCACGGCACAGGCTGAAGACCTGACTAAGTATCAAGACGAAAGTCGTACTGTTGCCATGCCTTTTCTCAAACAATTGGCTGCTGCCAATCAAAAAGCGGTGGCGGATGGTGGGCATGAATCCGCGATAGGCGTATGCAAGGACATCGCGCCGAAAATGGCGGGCGACATTTCCCGTCAAACAGGTTGGAAACTCACTCGCGTGAGTTTGAAAGTACGCAATCCCCTGTTGGGAACAGCGGACGCTTGGGAACAAAAACAACTGCTTGCGTTTGCGGAACGTGCCG
>JAVHPV010000166.1:0-11994 GCA_036170775.1 Gallionella sp.
ATGCAGTGACGACATCTATACGCTCAGGCAACAGTGGCGAAGTGATGGAATCTTGCACCGATAAATTCAGAAACGACATGCGCGTAAAGCCTAATTGTGCGGCGAGAGCTTGTGATTGGGAGACTAACTCGGCGCGCGTCTCGATGCCATACACATACCCCACCTCGCGTGACTTCAAAAACAAGTCATATAAGATAAAGCCGAGATAAGACTTGCCCGCGCCGTGATCGGCTAAGGTCAGGTCAGGATGTTGCGCCAACACCTCATTGAGCAGTGGCTCGATAAAGTGATACAAGTGATACACCTGCTTGAGCTTGCGGCGACTATCCTGATTGATCTTGCCGTCGCGGGTGAGGATGTGCAGTTGCTTGAGTAGCTCGATGGATTGTTCAGGTTTTATTTCGGGAATGAGTTGCATGAGTAATAGAGAGTGACTTAACAATGCGGCGCATTTTACCCGTATGTGCGTTGAAATCGTGCGTGCTGTTTTGTAGGAATTCCGCCTACAGACAGCACAGTTGATGTGGGTGTAGGATGCAAGTCAATTGCCAATCGGACTATTCGCGTGTAGATCTGGCTTAACCCGATATGACAGGATAAATCCTGTTCTCCCACCTTGATTTTGTGTTGTCTCGACGCTCCTAGATGATTGGGTGCGGATTCAAATAAGGATGCAGGCGATGAAAACTCGACAGATTACTTCAGCGATGTTGCTATGTTGTGCCGCCGAGGCGAGCTATGCCGCCGAGGCAATGAGTGAACTGGATTATTACCAAGACTTGCCTGTCGTGCTTACTGCTTCACGCTTGTCGCAACCGTTGTCCGAAGCCCCTAATGCGATGACGGTACTGGATCATAGAATGATCGAAGCTTCTGGGGCGCGTTCGCTAACTGATTTGTTTAAGCTCGTGCCAGGAATGTATGTCGGTTATTACAAGGGCAGTCAGGCTTTTGTGTCCTACCACGGTGCTACGGATCAATACGCACGGAGGATGCAGGTGATGATTGATGGGCGTAGCGTTTACCTTCCGCCTGTGAGTGCCGTCAATTGGGCAGATTTACCCATTACCTTAGATGACATTGAGCGTATCGAGGTGATACGTGGTCCGGCAGCTGCCTCGCATGGCGCAAACTCCACACAAGGCGTGATTAGTATCATTACCCGCGAGGCGGGCTCATGGGCGGGCAAGCGTGTGTCTTGGACGCGTGGCAATAAAGGCATCAATGATGTGTCTGCCAAATTTGGCCAGCGTGGCGAAAAACTCGACTACCATATGACGCTGGCTTACAAAGCGGATAATGGCTATGACAATTTAAGTGCGCCACCGAATAACTTGCCACTGACATTCCCGCAGGCTTCAACTTTGCTGAACAACAGCTACGATAGTAACCAAGCGCGTTTACTCAATTACCGTGCCGACTACCATCCTAATGGTGTAGATAATTTCGATTTGCAGTTTGGTTTTAATCATGATGTGCAGAGCGTCGGTTTTGTCGATAAAAATCCTACCTTGCTTAATCCGCTCAGCACCAACGGCAATCCTCCTCACGACTTATTTGCTAATTCCAATTTTGTGCAATTTGGCTGGGTGCATCAGTTCGACAATCAATCCGAGCTGAATTTGCGTTATTACCACATTAACCAAGAGCAACACGAGGCATTCCCTGTGTATTTGCGCGGGGTGTATTTTGCGGGGCCTGTGACGCAATCGCGGCATACCCGCCGTGACGAAATTGAGCTACAACATACGCTGCCGTTTAATACCAATAATCGTCTGGTATATGGTGCGGCGTATCGCTTAGATCACGTCAGCGGACAAGGTGATACACCGCCTTTGGCAAAGCGTTATGCGTCTAGCGATAACAGCAACGAATATCGCCTTTTCGCACATGACGAATGGCGCATTACTCCCGCGTTGTTACTTAATATGGGGGCAATGTTTGAGCGCAACGCGCTGGGGCAGTCGAATAATTCGCCACGGGTTGCGCTGAATTATCACGTCACGCCGCAACATACCCTGCGCATCGGCAGCTCGGTGGCCTATCGCACGCCATCATTGATTGAGCAAAAGTTTCCTAGCTTACAGCCTGGCGACTTGTTTGTCCCCAATGCCACGGTGAACTCGCCAGGTTTGTTGCCTGAACGCTTGGTGTCACGTGAGATAGGCTATCTCGGCGAATTCCCCGATTGGACGAGCTCACTGGATGTGCGTTTGTTTAGTGACCAACTGAGCCAAGGGATTTTCGTGAGTGCTGCGCGCACTTTTTTGAATGGTGTGGAAGCGCGTTATCAAGGTTTGGAAATGACACTCAAGCATGACTTCAGCCCAGACAGCGAACTGACCTTTAACTTTGCCCATGAAACGGCGAGTAGCAATGGCGTTGTTTTAGCCGCAGCGGGCAACCGCTCGATGGTGTCGCAAAATCCGTGGAATAGCGACATTCTTGCCGCAAGTACGCCACGAAATTCCGCCAGTGTGTTGTATGCGCATCGTATGAGCCATGATTTTTCCTACAGTGCGGCTTATTACTATCAAGATGCCCTGCAACCGTTTGATCGAGGTGCAGTCGATTATCAACCCATCCAGCGGCGCATGGATGTGCGTTTCGCTAAAGGAATTCAGGCCGGTGACCATAGCAAAGGCGAGGTGTCACTGGTGTTGCAAAACCTATTCAATCAAGGCAACAGCGAATATATCGCCAGCAATGTGTTTAATCGTCGTGGCTATGTCACGTTCACCTTGGACTGGTAGGCACATGCCAGCCGTAAATTTTAATCCTGCCTTATCGGCAACACTGCTGCGCTGGGTAGTGAGCTTGCTGGCTAGCTGGGTGCTGCTGAGTTCATCACTAGCGTGGGCGCAGGAGGATTTGCGTGTGTTGGTGTTACTCAGTGATCGCGCCGTCCCCTATCAAAATTTTGCCAACACGCTTAAACAAAATTTGCCGCCCAACTTTAAGCTGCAAATCGTCGAGCAAGTGAACGACTATGTGGAAGATGCCGCTGTGGATGTGGTGGTCTCGGTGGGCGTGAAGGCTGCGCAACGTGCGGTGCAAACCTCGCATCCTATGTTGGCTGCCATGTTGCCTAGCACGGAATGGACGCGCTTATTAAGCAAACGTCCCAAGGCGATTGCCTCGTCAGCAATTTATCTGGAGCAATCCTTTCAGCGCCAAGCAGCATTTCTGCGTATTGCCTTGCCGCAGCGTAAAAAAATTGGCGTGTTGTACGCATCGGATAGCCCATTGAACCTTGCTGAGCTGGGTAAAAAACTCAAAGCACGCGGCGCAACTTTAATTGAACAACAGTCCAGCGATCACAGCCATTTGTTTGATGATTTAGAGGCGGTACTGTTGCGCAGTGAGGTGTTGCTGGCTGTGCCTGATACTAGTATTTACAACAGCAATTCAATCCGCAATATCTTGTTGGAAAGCTATCACCAACGCGTGCCACTGGTGGGATATTCGCAGGCTTATGTGAACGCAGGTGCACTGTGTGCCATTTTTTCGACCCCCGCGCAGTTGGCGGCACAAGCCAGTACGGTGCTGTTGGATTTCGCGCAAACGCAGCGTCTGCCTGCGGCGCAATACCCGCGCTTATTTAGCATTGCGGTGAATGAGGGCGTGGCGCGCGCCTTGGGTATTGCGATGGATACGCCAGACATACTGCGCTTGAAGTTGAATCCATTAGAAGAGGGGCGATGATGCGACAGATCCGTACCTCCATTCGCCCTTATATGCTGTTTTTGACTTTGATGCCGTTGTTGCTGACTTCGGTCAGTCTAGCGGTGCTGTTTCTGCATCATGAATTTACCGCACTGGATAAGGCGTTGTTGGTGCGGGGGCAACTGATTGCACGGCAATTGGCGGCGAGTAGCGAATATGGCGTGTTCTCTCACAATCGGAGCGTTTTGCAAGACTTGGCAAAAGCGGTGCTGTCTGAACCCGATGTGACGCGGGTAGAGGTGCTGAGTCAGCACGAAATTTTAATTGCCCTGGGTGGCGATAGTCATGCCTTGTCGAATGCCAATGTGAAGATGAGTGGTGCATCTGTGGTACACGATACGGATAGTAGACTGATATTGATGCAGCCCATCCTGTCTACTCAAGTGGCGATGGATGAATTCGGTGTAGAGCCTATGGTGCAACAGATAGGCGCAGTTGTAATCGAGATGAGCCGACAGAACACTTATCGACAAAAAGCTAATTTGCTGTTGACCACGATAATTGTGAGTATGTTGTTTTTATGCCTGACGTTGTGGTTGGTGTATCGCGCTAGCCGACGCATTATTGACCCCATTCAGAAATTGCAAGATGGTATTGCGGAGATTGGCGCAGGTGATTTGACGAGACGAATAACGCAGGAGAGTGGTATTCGTGAATTGTGTGGCTTGAGCGAAGGCATCAATCAGATGGCTGAGAAGCTCCAAGTGGAGTGTGACAGCTTGCAGCAGCGTATTGATGAGGCGACTGCGCAATTACGTAATCTGGCATTTTACGATGCTTTAACCTTGTTGCCGAATCGTCGCTTATTGACCGACCGCCTCGCCCAAGCCTTTGCGGCGAGTAAGCGTACGGGCTGTTACGGAGCTGTGCTGTTTCTTGATTTGGACAATTTCAAGCCGCTCAATGATCAGCACGGGCATGCGGTGGGTGACTTGCTGTTGATTGAAGTGGCACGGCGTATCGGCAGTTGTTTGCGTGAAGAGGATAGTGTGGCGCGCTTTGGTGGCGATGAGTTTGTGGTGATGTTGGGCGAGTTGGCGGAGGACGAAGTGATTTCGCAACACGAAGCTCAGGTGGTTGCAGAAAAGATCCGTAGTGTCTTGGCAGAGCCGTATCGCTTGGTTGAGCAACATCAAGAGGGGGGCGAAAAAGTGCTGGTACATCGCTGTGCTGCCAGCATCGGCGTGGCTTTATTTGCTAATCATTCTGCAACCCAAGATGAAGTTATCGGCTTTGCCGATGCAGCGATGTATCAAGCTAAAGCACAAGGACGCAACCAGATTTATTTCTATCATCCCTCACCGCTGCGATGTGGGTAATCTGAAAGATCGCAGTCAGTCCACGAAACACACGAACGCATCGAAATAAAACAACGGGTTATATTGAAATTAACACCAACCACTCGGTGAGTGTATATATCTCCCCAACCCGCTAAATTTTTTCGTGTTTGTTGGTGGAAAAATGCTTGTTCTCGATTAACCAAACCTCAACTTCATCACCAGCACCGCCCCAGCCAGCAGCAAAGTGATGGCGTTGGCAATAATGATAGGCCACGACAGTAGCAAAATGCCGTAGCTCAACCAGAAGGCAATGCCCAAGGTAAACAGCGAGTACATACCGAGCGAGATGTCGGCGGTGTGGCGACTGCGCCACACTTGCCAAGCTTGCGGGATAAACGATAGCGTGGTGAGGGTGGCGGCCATACTGCCTATCCAATCAATGGTCGTCATGGCTATCCGCAGACCAGAGTTGATGCGCATCTAACAGGAGTCGATAGCGCGCTTCGTTGGCATCCAATTGAGCGAGCGTTTCGGACAAGGACGCTTCCTGTGCGATGCGTTGTGCAGTCAGGCTATCCGATAAACTGCTTTCCCCCAAACGATAGGCTTTGCTCACCAATTCGGCATTGTTACGTATGGCTTGCGCAGCTTGCTGTGCTTGTTGCCAAGTGTGATAGCTGCTGGTCGCCTGGCTGTAGGCTGCTTGGATGTCGCTTTCTAAGCGGCGTTGTACAAAGGTGGCTTGATCGGCGGCGATGGCCGCTTGTTGGGCAACCCCGTCTGCCGTGGCACTGCGTTGCCCGAACGAGAGCGGCACGCTGATATAAACGCCTGCAACTTTTTCATTGCCGCCCATTTCATTGGCGTAACGCATCCCGAGTGTGGGATCAGGAATTTGCTCTGCACGGCTGCGTTGCGCCAACAGGGCTTGCACTTGGCTATGCGCTTGTACCATACCTAGCTCGTGATTGTCGGCGAGTATCCGCGTTTTCCAATAGGCATAGTCGTGCTCAATCTCTTGTGGCATGGCTGGGCTGGGGGCTTCGGGCAATTGAATGACAGGGAATTCCCGTGTCAAATCGTAGCGGGCTAATTGCGTGCGTAGCGCGACTTGTTGGAGTGATACCTCCGCTTGCGCAGCTGCCGCTTGTGCTTGATTCAATTCCAAGCGTGGCGCATCGCCCGCGTGTACGCGTTTATTGGTCATCGTGGCTTGCTGCTTAAGAATCGCCACCTGTTGTTGCCAGAGTTGCATTTGTGCGTGTTCCTTTTGCCAAGTGAACCATAAGTGCAGCAGGCTACGTCCCGCTTCATGGTGTGCATCGCCCAAGGCAAACTCGGCACGGGAAACGCCCGCTGCGCCGATGTCTTGGTCGAGACTGACTTTGTTGAGTAAACGCACGGGACGTTCTAGCGCGACATCCCATTCCTTGAGCTGTTGTCCTGTGTTGACGATGTGACGGCGTGACGCGCCAGCACGCAGGTTGAACTCGTAACTGCCGCTATTCCACTTGCGTTGATTGGCCTGTTCTTGCTGCAAACTGCTGGTGGCGTTTAACACGAGGAGATGATTGTGTAGCGCGGTTTCGACTTGTGTAGGGGGTGGTAAATCAGGACGATTGATTTCCTCGCCATGAGCCAAGCTACTCAACAGCAACCATCCCAGCAGACTACTTGCTACCTGCCACTTGTTATTCAGCATACTCATGCCAATCTCCCAAATTCAATGACGGGCGTAATCCAATAGGCGATCTCAGGATTGGCCTCTTCGTGTTTTAAGTCCGCAATCAGTGCCTGTGCATCATCTAGGTTCATTACGGTGGTAATTTGCACGCGTTGTGAGCGACCCCGCACTTGCTCAATCATGCTAGGCAATTTTTCTTTTTGACTGCCGCCTTCCATGCGGGTCATGGAGAAGCCGCGCACCCATTCGGGGTGTTCCAATAAATGATCGACCAAGCGTTCTTCCAGTGAGCGGTGACAGACCAAGGTCAAGCAGCAATTCATTTCTTTACTCATGCCTTTTCTCCCAGAGTTTCAGTAGGGATCGTTTTGATCGGCTCTAATCCAAAGCGACGATACAGGATAGGCAGCATGATGAGCGTCAATAAGGTTGAACTGACCAAGCCGCCGGTGACTACCACGGCGAGTGGCTTTTGAATTTCTGAGCCAGGCCCCGTGGCAAATAATACGGGGAGTAGACCAAAGGCGGTGATGCTGGCGGTCATCAACACGGGGCGTAAACGCCGTTTTGCGCCTTCAAAAATGACTTGGGTGATGTCCATGCCTTCTGCGAGTAATTGATTGAAATAAGAGACCATCACCACGCCATTTAACACTGCGATGCCCAATAATGCGATGAAGCCCACCGAAGCAGGTACGGACATATATTCCCCGCTGATCCATAACGCCCAGATGCCGCCAATTAAAGCGAACGGGATATTGGTCAGCACCAGCACGGCTTGTCTGACCGAGCCGAAGGTGGCAAACAGCAGCATAAAGATCATGCCCAATGCCACGGGAACGACCACTGCCAAGCGTGCCGCAGCACGTTGTTGATTCTCAAATTGACCGCCCCAAGTGAGGCTATAGCCCGACGGGAGCTTTATTTTTGCAGCCACGGCAGCCTTGGCTTCTTCGACAAAACCGACCAAATCACGGTCACGCACATTGCTTTGTACGACCACCATGCGTTGACCATTTTCCCGATCGACTTTCACGGGGCCATCGACACGCTCTAACTTGGCCACCACCGATAACGGTACATTTTGACCCCCAGGTAACGGCAAGGTGAGCGCGGCAAATAGCGCGGGCGATTGCTGAATGTCCGCTTCACCGCGCACGATGAGCGGGGTGCGGCGACCATTTTCCACCACCGTGCCGAGTTGCTGACCTTCAATTTGGCTGCGCAAGGCGTTGCCAATATCGTCCACACTCAAGCCCATGCGTCCAGCAGCGAGGCGATCTATCGCGACACGGTAGTACTGCACGCCGCTGTTTTGTACGGTGAATACGTCTTCGCTACCTTTAATTCCTTCTAATAGTTTGACCATTTGTTCAGCCATCGCATTGAGTTGTTGCAAATCAGTGCCGAAGATTTTGATGGCGATGTCGCCGCGTGCGCCCGTGAGCATCTCCGAAACGCGCATGGCAATCGGTTGGGTGAAGCTGAATTCCACGCCAGGAAAGTCTTCCATTACTTTGCGCACACTATCGACGATGGCGGTTTTATCTTTGCTGCGCCATTCTTCTTGCGGCTTGAGCACGAGGAAATTGTCAGTTTCATTTAAGCCCATCGGGTCTAAACCTAACTCGTCTGCCCCTGCCCGCGACACCATCCCTTTAACTTCAGGGACTTGTTTAAGGATGGCTTGTTGAATGCGGGTATCCATAGCGGCAGTTTGGGTGATATTGATGGAAGGTAATTTGGAGACTTGCATAATCAAATCCCCTTCATCCATTTCGGGCATAAAGGCTTTGCCAATGCGGGTGTAAATCCCGCCACTCAGGAGCAACGCAGCGATTGCTACGAGGATGACAATGCGTTCTTTATTTAACGCGCGTTGTAGCATCGGGCTGTAAATAGCCATTGCTTTACGCACCAGCCACGGCTCATCGTGTCCAGCGGTTTTGAGCAAGAGCGACGACAGCATCGGCACAATGGTGAGCGAAAGTAGCAATGAACCTGCCAGTGCAAATACGATGGTGAGTGCGACGGGGATGAACAGCTTGCCTTCCAAGCCTTGCAAAGTGAGCAAGGGCAAAAATACGATGATGATGATTGCAACCCCAGCCGCCACAGGCGTGATGACTTCTTTTACGGCACGATAAATGACGTGTAGATGCGGGATGTGGGCGCGCCGATGGGCAAGGTGGTTAATGATATTTTCAACAACCACGACTGAACCATCCACCAACATCCCAATAGCGATTGCTAACCCGCCCAAGCTCATTAGGTTGGCGGACATGCCAAATTGTTGCATCAGAATAAAGGTGATGAGCACCGCGAGGGGTAAAGTGAGTGCAACTACAATTGCCGCACGCAGATTGCCCAGAAACAATACCAGCAAAATGACCACTAATACAATGGCTTCGGTGAGTGCCTTGGAAACTGTACCTACCGCACGTTTCACCAGGCTACCACGATCATAGAAAACTTTGGTGGTGACTCCTTTAGGAAGAGTGGGGGCAAGTTCAGCTAATTTTGCTTGGACTCCAGCCACCACCTTTTGCGCGTTTGCGCCGCGCAGCCCCAGCACCAGACCTTCCACTGCTTCGCCTTTGCCATCTTGAGTGACCGTACCGTAGCGGGTGAGGCTGCCAATGCGCACTTCTGCAACATCGCTGACGCGGATTGGGCTGCCGTTGGGGCTGGCAATGACGATGTTGCGTACATCTTGCAAGCTTTGAATGCTGCCTTCTGCACGCACCAATAACGCCTCGTCACCATCGCTGATACGTCCCGCGCCATCATTGCGGTTATTACTTGCAATGGCTTGTTGCAACATGGCAAAAGATAAGCCATGTGAAGCTAGCAAATTATGATTGGGGACGATTTCAAAACTGCGCGCAAATCCACCTAAAGAATTAACGTCGGCGACCCCAGGCAAGGTGCGTAGGGCAGGGCGGATCGTCCAATCCAATAAAGTGCGACGCTGCTCAAGGGTGTAGTCATCGCCTTCCACGGTAAACATGAACATTTCACCCAGTGGCGTGGTGATAGGGGCTAAGCCACCTGAAACCGCAGCAGGTAAATCACGTTGGGCATTACTGAGACGTTCCGCCACTTGTTGGCGCGCCCAATAAATATCCGTACCTTCATTAAAATCAATGGTGATGTCGGCAATCGCATACTTCGAAATTGAGCGCATGACGCGTTGATTAGGAATCCCCAACATTTCCAGTTCAATCGGTGTAACGATTCGCGCTTCGACTTCCTCTGGGGTCATGCCAGGAGCTTTCATGATGAGCTTGACTTGCGTCGATGACACATCAGGGAAAGCATCAATCGGTAAATCGCGGAAAGAAGTCATGCCCACGCCGATGAGCAATAGTGTGAGCGCAGCCACTAGCAAACGCTGGGTCAGCGCGAATTCAACTAATTTGGAAAACATTATTGATCTCCGCTAGATGCAGTGACGCTCGCTTTTAGCGCGGAAACCCCACTGATGGCGATTTTTTCATCCCCGTTGAGTTCGCCACTAATGACAGATTTGCCCGCTCCTTCGTTGATGATGCGTACCTCCTGAGTGCGAAAGCCTTGTGGAGTGACAATAAATATCACGGCTTTCCCCGCGATATGTGAAATTGCGCTGTTGGGAATTTCCCATTGGGCTGTTGTGCCCGTGGGTGTGCTGATGCTTGCTTCCACAAATTGCCCCGGACTGAGATTTTCGACTCCATGCTGAATCTGTGCGCGTAATAGGATGGTCTGATTCGCTCCTGTGAGGCTGCGTCCAATGGCGGTCAATTTTCCGCTGGCTGAGAAAGCAGGAATAGTGACTTCAGCTCCAACTTTCAAACCTCGCGTCGCCGCAACGGGAGCTTGTATCTCTAGATCGAGCTTATCTAGGTTGGCGATTTTGAAGAGCGGCATGGCAGCATCAAGGCGTTGCCCTACGTTTACCGATTTTTCCAATATCACCCCATCAATAGGGGCTGTAATCGTCAACAGACTACTCAAATTATTCCCCGATTGTAGGCGGGCGATACCATTTTCGGGCATACCAGAAATGCGCAGCAGCTGTTTACGCTCTGACAAAGCAGCTTGGGTTTCCACTGCTGCGCCTCGGCTGGTGCGATAACGACTTTCAGCGATGATGCCATCTTTGAACAAAGCCTCATCTCTCGTCATGTTTTCCTTGGCAAGCTGCGCTTGCACCTGCGCTTGCAATAAGCCACGTTGTGCTTCTGCAAACGCAGGACTTTGCAAGCGAGCGAGTACTTGTCCTTTACGTACATTGTCGCCCACGCCTACCAGAACTTGCTCAACCATGGCAGCAAGGGGCGTACTTAACATAAATAGTTGATTGCCAGGAACGACCACTTGGGCAGGCAAGCCAGCGATCTCTCCATTAGATTTAGTAGGTAGTGGCGCGCTGGTAATGCCCAGTGCGGCAATTTGTTTGGGATTTAAATTAAGTGCTGTCTCCGCCAGTGCTGTGGCGCAGATAGACAATGCTGTGGTCAAGGTAATGAGCCTGATGGTCTTTTTCATAACGATTCCAATGGGGATAAATCAGATAAACGCTGCGTAATCTTAACTTGGATTAGCAACAAACTGCGTGTTGGGTGTCGTTATGCTAAAGGTGGGGCTTGTGGCCAACAGCTACTATTCAAGACTGGGCGGCAGTAATAGGCGCGATAGGCTGAGGTGTATATATAAGGTGCGACAGCGAGGAGTTGTAAATATAACGAAGGGGCAATCGTGTCCCTGCTATCCGTGAGATCGACAGACATATCACGATGATGGTAGCTGTCAGGCAAAAAAACTGCCTGATCTTCGTCTACGGGGATAGATATTGAGGTTGTTTGAGCCTGTGTATGGCTTGCATGGAAGTAATAAGTGTTATTTGACTCATCTGAAACATGGGTATGCGCGTGCGTAATCGGCGCAATACACTGAAGCGCAGCAAATAAAACAAGTAGACATCGTTGAAGTGCTATTTTCATAGCTGAGAATTCTAACCGCAAGCAAACTTAAAGTGCCATGTTACTAATTGATTTTATTTGATTTAAATGTATGCAAATGTAAATCAATATAAATAGTATTTGACAGAGTGGTTCATCATCGCTAAAGTGCGCGGCTCATCTGGCGCGGGGTGGAGCAGCTCGGTAGCTCGTCGGGCTCATAACCCGAAGGTCATAGGTTCAAATCCTGTCCCCGCAACCCAAGCAAGTTTATTGCTGTGATGAAAAGAATTAAAGAGGTTGAAAATTAGGTTGACAGCAAGAATTTAGTCCCTATAATGCGCACCTCTTCGCTGCT
>JAVHPV010000167.1:0-2426 GCA_036170775.1 Gallionella sp.
CATCCCTTATTTGAACTTTTCGGGCAGTTTGATACCGTTTCCGCGCTACGGATGCTGCGTCACCCACACCTCACCTTCAGGCGTGATCTCTTTCTTCCAGATCGGCACGCGCTGTTTGAGCTCGTCGATCATCCAGCGACATGCGTCAAAAGCGGCGGCGCGGTGTTCCGCACCTGCAGCAATGAATACGATGTTGTCACCCGCCTTCACAGTGGTGACTCGATGCACAATACGCGCATCCAGCAATCCGAATTTGCTGATGGCTTCGCTGCGGAGTTTGTGCATCTCCGCCAGTGCCATGCTGCCGTAGGCTTCAAAACTGATCTCGGAGACATCGCGCCCTTCCGAGAAATCGCGGGCACAGCCAAGGAAGGTGGCGATGCCGCCCATGCAGGTGGAGCTGGCTTTGAGAGCGACAATCTCTGCGTCTTGGGAAAAATCATCCTGCTGGATGCGGACAGGTTCAGTCATGCTTCTTCTCTCGTCATTCCCGCGCAGGCGGAAATCCAGATAGCTGAAGGAGTTCCCGTGCAGTAGGACTGCATCCGATTTTGCCTGCTATGCAGGTTGTTTATTATTGCTTGATTCCCGCCCGCGCGAGAATAACGGATTCGTTTTAATTCGGCACTCACCTCACCCCCCCGAAAATTTTGCCATAAAGGCGACTTCGCTGTTGTCGCTCAGCGGCAGTGCCACATCGCGCGCATGTTCGCCGTTGACCGCCATCATGGCCGCCAGCCGCATGGCTTCGGGATGCTGGGTTGCCAGCGTGTCGCGCAAGTCGCCCAGCGTCATGCCCGACACATGCGCGATGCTCATTTCACGTTCGCCGGTAGCTGCGGCAATGGGGCCGAAGAACAGCACTTTGATCATTGAAACTCGCTCCGCTTCCACACGCCGCTCTTGCCGCCGCGCTTTTCTTCCAGTTGTACCTGCTCGATGCGCATGCCGCGATCTATCGCTTTGCACATGTCGTAGATGGTGAGTAGCGCAACATTGACAGCGGTGAGAGCTTCCATTTCCACGCCAGTTTGTCCAACACAGGTCGCGGTGACCACGGCCTTGATGCCCACACAGCCTTGCGCATCGGGTTCGACGATCTCGCTGAACACCACGTCCACCCCACTCAGCGCGATGGAATGACACATGGGGATAATGTCGGGGGTGTGCTTGGCGGCCATCACCGCGCCCACGTCGGCCACGGTCAATACATCACCCTTAGCGATACTGCCGACGCGGATGCGCTCCAGGGTGGCGAGTTGCATACGCAAAATGCCGCTGGCGATAGCGACGCGCTGGGTAGCGGATTTTTCGGAAACGTCCACCATACGTGCGCGCCCTGATTCGGAAAAGTGGGTGAGTTTGTCCATCGTGTTAACTTTCATTGTAAAAACTTCTAGTGCGCATGACTTCTGCAAGCCCGACGACTTCTTTGTGCGTCCTCTTGGATAGCAGTTGTGGAATTCTAACCGTTTCATCACGTGTAGCCGCACACCGTTCTGCGTCATGTCGATGGTATAGTTGCCACTCGCGTATTTACTTTGCCCAGCAGTCTGTCGGACTTAAAGGAAATCGGCTGCAAATCCGCCTAATCGAATTTTGCGAGCAGCCGCTAAGCGGCTTGCCTGCTTGACCCGTTTCGCTTCGATTTTTCAAATCCAACAGGCTGCTAGCTCACACAACTTGCCATACCGAACCATGAACGACAATCAACTTTTACGCTACAGCCGCCATATTTTGCTGGAAGAAATCGGCATCGCGGGGCAACAACGTTTGCTCGCCTCTACCGCCCTAATCATCGGTTTGGGCGGGTTGGGTTCTCCTGTCGCGCTGTATCTGGGAGCCAGCGGCGTTGGTCGCTTGATCTTGGCCGATCACGATACGGTGGATTTCAGCAACCTACAGCGCCAGATCATCCACCGCTCGACCTCGGTAGGACAAGCCAAGGTCGTTTCTGCGCAAGCTGCACTGCATGAGATCAACCCAGAAGTCGAATGCGTCGCCCTGCAAACACGCGCGGATGAAACCCAGTTACACGAATTGGTCAGACAGGCCGATGTGGTGCTCGATTGCAGCGACAATTTCGCCACGCGCTATGCGCTCAATCGAGCCTGCCTCGCGCATAAGAAACCGTTGGTCTCTGGCGCAGCCATCCAGTTTCAGGGGCTGGTTGCGGTATTCGATTTCCGCCAGGACGATACGCCCTGCTACAACTGTTTGTTCGCGGAAGATACGCTGAGTGCCGAACTACGCTGTGCGACCACGGGCGTATTCGCACCACTGGTCGGCATCATCGGCTCTTTGCAAGCTGGCGAGGCACTCAAACTGCTCATGGGGATTGAGCAAGGGCTGAATGGCAAGCTGCTCAGCATCAATGCGCTTACCCTGCAAATCCTGCAAAGCAAATTGAGCAAAGATCCGCATTG
>JAVHPV010000168.1:0-2420 GCA_036170775.1 Gallionella sp.
ATGACGACTCCCTTTATCTTGTGCATCGGTGTGTGTTTCTCGCTCACTGAGCAGCCCCTGTAGGTGCGCTTGCCAACGCAGTTCTTCTAACAGGGGTGCGCCTGCTTGCCAAGGAATGTTATGCACGGTAAAGGTAAGTGGCATGGGCAACTCCAATCTCGCCAACGTATGCGCTTAAAGAGTGACACAGAAAGGTATCAAGCCAGCGACCACAGGAGTACTCAGGAGGAAAACGACGCAACTCGCTGACTTGACGGCGCGCACTGTAACCTGATTTTTAGTGCTTGAGAATGTGGCATTTTGTCGCACCCCAGAGCAGTTTCTTAGCCATCCCTATTACCGAATATCACGTTACAAAATTGCTCGCCCTACGCAGCTTACGAATGGTTAAAATCAAGCCATGAAATCCCCTTCTGCTTTGCTTGCTGCGCTGTCTATAACGCTCATATTCTTGAGTGCCGCCGCATACGCCGCAGAATCTGCCGATCCGTTCAAGACTAATCAGCTGTTATCACTCAAACCCGCGTTACGCATGGGTGCTGCGGTGGGCGATCCCTGTGCCGAAACGCCCCTCAAGGGCGAAATGAATCTGCCGCAGGTGGTGAACCTAGCTTTGTGCAATAACCCGCAAACCCGTGAGGTGTGGGCAAGTGCTCGGGTGCAGGCGGCACAGGTGGGGGTAAGTCAGGCAGGCTATCTGCCTGGGGTGAATGTGAGTGTGTCAGGCAACCGCAATACGCTTGGCGCGACACAGCGCAGCTTAGGGCTGAATTTGTCTTATTTGTTGTACGATTTTGGCGCACGGGCGGCGAATCTGGAATACGCGCAACAACTCTTGGCTGCGGCCAATGCCACTCAAGAGGGTACGTTGCAAAGTGTGTTCCTCGCCGCTGTGCAAGCCTTTTATAAGCTGCAAGCTGCTGAAGCGGCGGTGCGCGCCAGCCTCGATGCTGAACGTGCCGCGCAACAAAGTTTTGCCGCTGCGCAAGCACGCTATCTGGCGGGCAGTGCTACCCCCGCCGATAAGTTGCAGGCCAAGACTGCGTGGTCACAAAGTAGTCTCAACCGTATTACCGCTGAAGCCACCTTGCACAAGGCACGCGGCAGTTTGGCGAATGTTATGGGATGGGATGCCAATCAAGCTGTAAGCATCGCCCCTGCCCAAACTGCGGCAGCTCCCGTCGAATTCAGCCACGACATTCAGGCACTGATTGAGCAGGCCAAGCAGCAGCGTCCCGATTTGCGTGCGGCAGAGGCGCAGGTTAAAGCGGCGCAAGCCAGTAGTGAGGCAGCGCGTGCGGCGGGAAAACCGAGCATCGCTTTGACTGCGTCAAGCAATCAAAGCAGTAGCAATGGCATCAATAGCCACGGTTCGTCCCTCGGCGTGAGTGTCAGTGTGCCGCTGTTTGCAGGCTATGCCCCAACGTATCGGGTACGTGCAGCCGAGGCGCAAGTTGAGGTGCGCACGGCACAACTGGAACGCTTGCGCTCACAAACGTCCTTGGATGTGTGGAACGCTTATCAGGATTTATTGAGTGCCACACAAGCCTTACATAGCACAGCTGATTTACTCGACAGTGCCAGCCAATCACAGCGCATGACAGTGGGACGTTATCAAGCGGGGGTGGGCACGATGTTGGATGTGCTGAATGCACAAAGTAGCTTGGCGAATGCGCAACAGCAAGGCATACAAGCTCAATTGAATTGGAACATTAGCCGCGCCACGCTGGCACAAGCAGTCGGCAAACTCGATGCGGAGCTGTTCAGCGAAGTACAGGAGACACACACACCATGAAGAATTTATTTCGTCCCCCACGTATCTGGTGGGTCATTACGCTGCTATTGGTGGTGGCAGGAATCGCGGGCTATCGACAATTTTTTGCCGCGCCCGCCGCGCCACAATATCAAACCCAAGCGGTAGAGCTTGCCGATTTGAGCCAAAGCGTCTCCGCCAATGGCACGCTCAATCCTGTGTCGCTGATCAATGTTGGCACGCAGGTATCGGGCACCGTGAAGAAGCTGTATGTGGATTTCAACAGCAAGGTTGAGCGAGGCCAAGTGTTGCTAGAGTTGGACGATGCTTTGCTTGCTGCACAGCAAAAACAATCCTCTGCGAATGTCGCCAATGCTGCGGCGGCACTTGAATTAGCCACTGCCAATGAAACGCGCACACGCAATTTGTACACGCAGGAATACGTGTCACGATTAGAGTTAGATACGGCGGTACAAGCCAAAAAATCTGCCGCCGCACAATTACAAGCCAGCCGTGCGGCGGCAGAAAAAGACCGCGCTAATATCGCCTATGCGGTGATACGTTCGCCCGTTTCTGGCGTAGTCATTGACCGCAGTGTAGATGTAGGACAGACCGTGGCCGCCAGCTTGCAAACCCCAACCTTGTTCAAGATTGCGCAAGATTTATC
>JAVHPV010000169.1:0-2406 GCA_036170775.1 Gallionella sp.
ATCGGCTTGTACTGGCATTGCTACATCGACGACGCGCTCATGGCTAAGTTGAGTTCCATTTGGTCATCATCGGTAGGCTTGCTGGATTTTTCGCCATTGCGCCGCGCTTCCACTTGGTCGAGGTATTCGGGGGTGATGTCGCCTGTGATGTATTGCCCGTCAAAGCATGAGGCATCAAATGCCGTGACGCTCGGATTGGCTTTGCTGACGGCGGCTTTGAGGTCTTCGAGGTCTTGGTATATCAGGCCGTCCGCACCAATCTCGAAGCAGATTTCAGCATCGGTGCGCCCCGTGGCAATCAGTTCGGTGCGGCTGGGCATGTCGATGCCATAGACGTTGGGGAAACGCACTGGAGGCGCGGCAGAAGCAAAGTAAACTTTGAGCGCGCCAGCATCTCGTGCCATTTGCACGATTTCGCGGCTGGTGGTGCCGCGCACGATGGAGTCATCCACCAGCAGCACGCTTTTGCCTTTGAATTCCACGCCGATGGCGTTAAGTTTTTGGCGCACTGATTTTTTGCGCATGGCTTGCCCTGGCATGATGAAGGTGCGTCCGATATAGCGATTTTTGACGAAGCCTTCGCGGAACGGAATGCTCAGGTGGTTGGCGAGTTGCAAGGCACTGGGACGGCTGGAATCGGGGATGGGAATGACCACATCAATTTGTACATCTTGCCAGTCACGACGAATTTTTTCCGCCAGATATTCGCCCATGTACAAACGTGTTTCATACACCGAGACACCATCAATGACGGAGTCTGGACGGGCAAAGTAAACGTATTCAAAGATGCAGGAATTGAGTTGTGATTTATCGCTGCATTGTTGGCTGTGTAGCTTGCCGTCAAAGTCGATGAATACGGCTTCCCCTGGGGCGACATCACGTAGAAATTTGAAGCCCAAGGTGTCCAACGCGACGCTTTCCGAGGCCACCAGATATTCGGGACCGCTGGGGGTGTCGCTCACGCCGACCACGAGGGGGCGAATGCCATAGATGTCGCGGAAGGCAAGCAGACCGTAACCCGCGATCATCGCCACCACCGCATACGCACCTCGGCAACGTTGATGTACGCCTGAGACTGCCGAGAAAATCGTCTGCGCATCCAAACGCAGCCCTTTGCAGCGCGTTTGCAGCTCGTGGGCGAAGACGTTGAGGAGCACCTCAGAGTCTGAGTTGGTGTTGACGTGGCGTAAATCATCCACGAACAGTTGTTTTTGCAGCTCTTCCGTGTTGGTCAGGTTGCCGTTGTGGCCTAACACGATACCGAACGGTGAGTTGACGTAAAACGGTTGCGCTTCGTTGTGATCGACCGCCGACCCCGCCGTGGGATAGCGCACATGGGCGATGCCCGCGTTGCCTGTCAAGGCGCGCATGTTGCGGGTGCGGAACACATCGCGCACCATGCCGTTGCCTTTGTGCAAATGGAAGGTGCGCCCGTCCAAAGTGGCAATGCCCGCCGCATCTTGGCCACGGTGTTGCAACACTTGCAGGCCGTCATACAGCAATTGGTTAGCGGGGGTTTGCGAGACTACGCCGAGAATGCCACACATGATTTTTATCCCAAAAAGTGAATTGCCAAATTAAAGTGAATGACCGAGTGAAGGCATCTTTATTCATTCGTCAATTCCCGCGCTGGCGGGAATTTAGGGAGACACTGATTTATTCGTCATCTCCGTCTTTCGACAGGCTCAAGATAAACTGGCTTTCAGCCAGGCGGAGATCGAGTGCCTCGATATAAATGGATTCCCGCTTTGCGAGCAGTCGCTATGCGACTTGCCTGCTTAACCCGCTGCGCGGGAATGATAAAACCGAATAAATCAGTGCCTCCCTGTAAACATTTTTAATGTCGTGCTGGATATTGCAAGTGCTGCGCCAAGCCTTCGGGCAACCAAGCTTTGGTAATTTGCGCGATTTTTTCTAACGCGGCACTGCTATACGCCTCACGCCAAAACGGTTGGCTAGGGAGGGTCGTCACCCCTGCTAACCACACCAACACCAATACCAATAACATACCCCGCAACAAGCCGAACAAGCCGCCCATGCCACTATCTAGCCAACCTAAACCGACTGCCTTAATGAGCTTGGAAAGCAGCCACACAATTACGCTCCAAACGATCAGCGCGCCGATGAATACCACCACATAAGCGGCAGCAGCACGCGCCGTTTCTGGTGCAATCGGCAACAACGGCGCAACCTTTACGGCAAATAATTTGCTAATCACAAACGCCAGCGGCCAGCCCAGCAGTGACAGAATTTCATAGACTAAACCGCGCCATAAGCCCAAGCCCATGGAGAGCAGCAAAATGGCGATAACAGTAATATCAAAACTGGTCATTTCAGCGGCACTATGGTGGGATGCAGACCGTGGTTTTCTAACAGTTTGCGTACTTTTTCAACTTTGTCGCGCTC
>JAVHPV010000170.1:0-2400 GCA_036170775.1 Gallionella sp.
TTAAATGCGTTCCAGTACGGCTGCAAAGAAGCCATCTGTGCTGTGTAACTGTGGTCGCAGTTCTAAGTAATCGCCCATCTCTAACGCAATTTTTTGCTGTTGTAATACTGCGCCAGCGGGCAACAGCACAAAGTCTGGGTGTGCGACCAAGAAGGCTTGCACAATATCTTGGTTTTCTTCGGGCAGGATGCTGCAAGTGGCATAGACCAAACGCCCGCCCTGTTTTACTAAGCGGCTGGCGGAGGCGAGAATAGCTGTTTGTTTTTGGCCTAATTCTTCGATACTGCCTGGGGATTGACGAAACTTTAGATCGGGATTGCGGCGTAACGTCCCTAAGCCGCTGCATGGGGCATCAACAAATACGCGGTCAATTTTGCCCGCCAAACGTTTTACTTTAAGGTCGTTTTCGTGTGCGATGAGCATGGGCTGAATGTTGCTTGCCCCCGAACGTTTCAGGCGCGGTTTGAGGTTGGCGAGGCGTTTTTCGGAAACGTCTAAGGCATATAAACGCCCTTGCGAATTCATCAGAGCTGACAGCATCAGCGTCTTGCCTCCCGCGCCTGCGCAAAAATCCACCACCATGTCGTTGCGTTTGGGCGCAAGCAAATAGCCCAATAATTGGCTGCCTTCATCTTGTACTTCGACTTTCCCTTCGGTGAATAAGGCATCTTTGTTCAGCGGGATTTTTTCTTTGAGGCGGATGCCGACGGGTGAGTAAGGCGTGGCCGTGGCGGCGATTTTTTGTGTGGCGAGTTGCTGCAACACCTCATCGCGTTTGGCGAGTAGCGTGTTGACACGGATGTCCAGCGGCGCGCCTTGCTGCATGGCTTGTCCTAGACTGAGGATGTCTGCCTCGCTGTAGCTCATGCGCATTTTTTCAATCAGCCAATCGGGCAATTCGGCTTGCACCGAGAGTGGCAACGTGTCAAGTTTTACGCCCTTAACCGTCCCTAACCACTCTTTTTCATCGCGCTTTAATACAGGCTCAATCTCACGCAAGTTATAGCCACCGAAGCGTAAAAAATAAGCCAAGGCCATGCGCCTAGGGGTGGCGTTGCCTGCGCAGCAATGTTCCAGCAACAAGCGGTGGCGCAGGCTACCAAACACGGTTTCCGCAACTAAGGCGCGTTCGTTAGAACCCAGCCGTTCATTCTGAAAAAAATAGCGCAAGGTGGTGTCGGCGGGATGAGCCAACGGCAGGATGGTACGCAGGGCTTGCACGACAAGGTCGAGGCGGTATTCGGTGATAAGCATGATATGAGGAGTGGCGTAAAAATTTAGGAGCGGAGTTTAACAGGGAGCGGCGTGGGGATGATGACGCATTGCTTATTCGGTAATGCGGCGATAGAGCCGATAGTGTTCGTTTTTGTCTCCTGCACGGCTGCCTTGCCAGATGTTTTGCCAATGCGCCTCATCCAGCAGCGGTTTGGAGACAGCGTCGCCCTGCACCAGTTGCAGGTCGCAGCGTAGTTTGCGATCTGGCTGAGTGATGATGTTACCGAAATAGTGCAACATGGCGCGTTGTCCATTGCCCAGATGCGTGCGCCCCATACATTGATAATGGTCAGGGAGTGCTTGCTTGAGCGACACCACCATGTGACGATAACTTTTGCCATTGTCCAGCCAAGGCAGCCAGAGTGTCATGGCCAATATCCAGATGAGGGTGACTCCTGCCGCCCAGTTGAGCACGGCACGGCGCATGGAGCGTCCTACGCGCCATACCAATATCAGCCAGAGGAATGAAGCGAGCAGTGCGATGACAAAATGCTCGGTATTTAACGCGGGCGTAAAGCCAGGTTGGTAGTCTTTCAGCCATTGGGTGATTTTGGCGTGATTGTCGAGCAATAGCCCAGCCCAGCCCCACCACATGAGAATCGCAATCAAGGCAAAAGTCATTAGCCCGAACCAGTCCAAGGCATTGGCGGCCCCGCGTTTTAGCATCGACAGTGAGGCCGTCGCTAACAGCACGATAGGCAACAGCATAGGCAAGGCAAAAACTTCTTTGATGTTAGGCACGAGACTGAGCGTGACCAACATCACGCCGAATACCACCAGCGGCAGTTGTAAGTCGTCCCGCAGAGCTAAACGTTTGCGCTCTCGCCAGACCGCCCACGCGGCTAACGGTAAAGCGGGCCAGGCTAACCAAGGTAGGTTTTTCAGGTAATACAGAGTGTCTTTGTTCGGGCCGTGTGTGGCGTAATCCAGCCAATTGCCGATATTGAGTTGCCATGCCCACGCGTTAAACAACGTAGGGGAGTGTAGGTACAGCAAGGTCGGCCAGATAGTCAGCCAAGGGAGTGAAAATGCGCCTGCAATCGCTAGGCTCAACGCGTATTTGCGGGTGCGCCATTTGTCGAATAAGGCAGGCAGCGTAACCGCGATGAGTATGAGTAATACGGG
>JAVHPV010000171.1:0-2395 GCA_036170775.1 Gallionella sp.
AAAACGGGCAAACCCGTGATTGATTCCCACTCTGGCAAGCCAGTGCGCTTTGTGGGAACAAACCCGATTGATATTCCCAACTGCGCGAATTGTCACAGCAACAAAACCGCCAACGGCGACAAGTTCACTCTGTACAAACAAGAACGATCCTTTTGGAAAGGGCTGGGGGCTAGCGATTGGATTGCGAACTTAAAGGCCACCTCGGTTTCCATTTTGGAAATGCACGATGACCGCACGGGCACGGACTTCATGAAGAACTACAATCCCAATAGCCGCTCGTTGGATAACCGCCTCGGGCGCGATCCTGTGCTGTGCCAGAAGTGTCATGCGGATAACGTGATTGGTGTGTTGAGTTCAAAAACTCATAAAGATGCCAAGACTGGACAAGATGTGACCATCTCGCCCTTGACCCAAGCCATGCATACCGTGCACCAGACCAAAGCTCCTTTGCCTGATGCCCAAGGGCGCACGGCATCGTGTCAGGGGTGTCACCCCGCACACCGTCAGGACGGTAAGATGGAGCAGTATCCAATTACTTCAGACGGTAAGAATGCCTATGCCAATGGTGACAATCGCGATGCTTCAGGCGGTTGTTTCGTCGGGCGCGATGTGCACGCCAACCGCAACAAGGATAAGGACGGTGTCGAAACGACAGAACACCTGAACTCCATCGGTAAGTGGATACAAATCAGTGTGTCTAAGATTGGCACTCATGAAGGCGGTAAAGGCTTGTGGTGCACCAATTGCCACAATCAGTTGAGCCGCGAACTGTACCAGCGCGATAACCTGACCAACGCTTTCAAGCAGACGGGTACCACCTTACGCAATAAACCGTTGGAAGAGATTGCCAAGACGATCGGGGTGAGCATGGATGAGTTGAAGAACAAGTACATGGATCCTAAAGTCGTGGTTAATGCTAAGGGTGAGGATACTCCAGGCGCATCAGGTATTCTGGAAACTTGGGCGAGCAAGCGCATGGTTCCAGACATCGCTGTCATTGCCCTCAAGGACAATGGCCCATTGGTCAGCAAGGATGAAGATGGTGATGTTAATGTCAGTATCTTATCGGCTAACCCAGCGGTGAAAGTTGCCAGCTTGAAATTGCCAGCAGGTGCGACAGGTGCCACGGCAGTGCCTTATGATGCAGCAACGCATGGTCGCGATTACTGGTTATCACCCGGCGCGCCGCACTGTGCGGACTGCCATGCGGCACCCTATGTCGAGGGGCAAGGCGGAATGGCTTATCCAATCAACCAGCCAGGTAAATACAGCGTGATGCGCTATTCAAAAGGTCATGCTGGTCTGTCTTGTCAGTCCTGCCATGAATCTACCCATGGTTTGTATCCAGTCACGCCCACCACCGACGTTACGTCGTACAAGCAGGCTGCACAGTACAATCCAGATGGATCGCATGGTCCGCTGAAGTGTGCTTCCTGCCACGAGACGAATAAGGCGGGTGTGCCGTTGATCGCCAAGAAGAAAGAGCACGTCTGGGATGGTAAGCCAATCCTGAATGATCTTGAGCTGGCGGTAACTTGGATGCACGGCAGTGCCAAGGACTTGGGGGGGGCAGTACCTAAAGACTAGCCACCAGTAGTAACGCAGTTGAAACAAATCGGGGAGCACGCTCCCCGATTTGTTATGTATGCTCAATTACTGGTATCGCTTGAGCTTAGCGAACTAACGTGTCATACCAACAGGAAAAAAATACATGAAGATAATAATAAAGTTGTTGTCCGCCTATTTTTTTGGGCTGCTCGCCATGCTGTGTTGGTCGCCCCTAGTTGTTGCCGCCGATCAAGTGCTGGCCACGGTCGGGAGTGAGGCAATCCATGCACATGAACTCGACACGGCTATCGCCAGTTCGCCGTTCTACACGCAATTTAACACCATGAGCGAAGATGAACAGGCGAGCTTGCGCGGGGACATGCTGCGCAGACTCGTCTCGGCGCGACTGCTGGGCTTGGAGGCAAAGCGGCTGGGATTGGATCAGACCGCGACCTTCAAACGTGAGCGGGATGATTTCAGGCTGGGTCTGCTCTATCGTAGTTACATGGACAGAGTACGTTCCAGTGTGACCCTGCCAGCCGATACCTTGGCCTCATTGCAGCAAAAATTCGCGCAGGACGCAGATGCGCTGGAGGCTGCTAAGGCGGCCTACCTATCCACCCTGTTCCGCGACAAGAAACTTGCCGCCTTGCGCCAGATGCAGATTGATAGCCACCTGAAATTTTTTGAGTCGCGCATCCGTCCAGGAATTAAGCCTACAACAGTTCTTATGCAGGCGGATGGCTTGCACGTGGTGTATGGTGACCTCGTTGCGGGTGGGCAATTGAAGAAATTGCCCAATCCAGAATGGGTCAAGGAGCAATTGCAGAATCGTGCGGAATTGCTG
>JAVHPV010000172.1:0-2384 GCA_036170775.1 Gallionella sp.
CCATGCTGCACTTACTCAAGTCCATGCTTAAAGCTGCGGGACATGCCGTAACCACGGCAACTAATGGGACTGAGGCACTCGCCGCCATAGGAAATAACCCACCGCAATTGTTACTCAGTGACTGGCTAATGCCCAAAATGGATGGGCTAACGTTATGCCGCGCATTACGCAAAAGTGAAATAGGACGTAACATCTACGTCATCATCCTCACCGCGCAAGAAAGCCCAGATCGTTTGGTTGAGGCGTTTGAAGCGGGTGCGGATGATTATTTAGTCAAACCCATCACGCCTAAAATATTTTTCGCCCGCCTAAAAGCGGCACAAAGATTAGTCCAGCTACAAAGTGAACTCGCTTTTGATCGTGACCAACTGGTACGTTTTTCATCGGAACTCAGTGCGGCAAATCAACGCTTGCAACAACTGGCATTGACTGATGTACTCACAGGGCTGCCTAATCGGCGAGCAGCGTTAGAACATTTAGAGCGAGAATGGGCTTTGAGTCAGCGCAGGGATCGCCCCCTAACCTGCATGATGATAGACATCGATCATTTCAAAGCCATCAACGATCAGTTCGGCCACCCGATTGGTGATGAAGCACTCAAAAGTCTTGCTCATGTATTGCGCCAAGCAGCTCGCACACAAGATGTCGTATGTCGTTTAGGCGGGGAGGAATTTTTAGTCATTTGTCCAGACACAACCATGGATGCGGCTTTTCAAGCCGCTGAACGGTTACGCAACAATGTTGCTGCGTTACGTCTAAATTGCGTTCACCCCCCCCTCAATATGACTATCAGTATTGGTATTGCAAGTAAGCGTGACACGATGAAATCTGTGGACGCCCTACTCTCTGCGACCGATCAGCGACTCTATCAAGCCAAACAAACGGGGCGTAATCGCACGATGTATTGAGTGCTACTCACCACCGACGGAATAACTTCCCCCAGCCAAATTATCAAAGCGGGTGTATTCGCCACGAAATGCCAACTCAACTTTTCCGATAGGTCCGTTACGCTGTTTACCGATGATAATTTCTGCTTTGCCTTTATCGGGTGAATCGCTGTTGTAAACTTCGTCACGATAAATAAACAAGATCAAATCAGCATCCTGCTCAATTGCCCCCGACTCACGTAAATCAGACATGACGGGGCGTTTGTTGGGACGTTGTTCCAAACTCCGATTCAACTGTGACAAAGCAATCACCGGCACTTGCAACTCTTTTGCCAAGCCTTTCAAGGAGCGGGAAATCTCGGAAATTTCAGTGGCGCGATTCTCGCTATTTTTGCCCGCATTCGAACTCATCAATTGTAAATAGTCGATCACGATGAGCCCTAAACCACTGTGCGTGCGGTGTAAACGTCGCGCCCGCGCCCGCACCTCTAATGCAGAAAGTGCGGCAGTTTCATCAATAAAAATTGCCGCGTCGTTCAACTTACCCAAGGCTTGCGTTAAACGCGCCCAATCATCATCCTGCAAACGCCCTGTACGCAAATCATGTTGATTGAGCTTACCGACAGAACCCAGCATACGCATCGCCAATTGTGTGCCGCCCATTTCCATACTAAAAATCGCTACGGGTAATTTACTGTCCAAGGCGACATTTTCAGCAATGTTGATTGAAAACGCCGTTTTACCCATACTTGGACGACCTGCCACAATCACCAAATCACCGGGCTGCAAGCCTGAAGTCATACGATCCAAGTCCGCAAAGCCTGTAGCGATCCCCGTCACATCGCTGTTGTTATCACGACCATACAACGTTTCAATACGCTCAACGACTTGGGTCAACAATGGCGGCATGGACATAAATCCCTGCTTACCTTTAGAGCCTGCCTCAGCAATTTCAAAAACTTTGCCTTCGGCTTCGTCCAACAGTTGAGCCGCATCACGTCCCGTCGGGTTATAGGCACTGGCGGCAATCTCCGTCCCCACTTCTGCCAATTTACGCATAATCGAACGCTCACGCACAATCTCGCCATAACGACGAATGTTCGCGGCGGTGGGGACGTTCTGCGCCAAGCTACCTAAGTACGGCAATCCCCCGACTTGATCCAACTTGCCAAGGTTTTCCAAAGCCTCTGCGACGGTGATGACATCCACGGGCTTAGCTTGCTCACTCAAGCGCACAATTTGTTGATAAATTAAACGATGTTCTTTGCGATAAAAATCGTCTTCATTCACCAAATCGGCGATCTTGTCTAAACCACTACCATCCAGCAACAAGCCGCCCAACACGGACTGTTCCGCCTCAATGGAATGCGGAGGAAGTTTAATGTTGTCGAGCTGTGCATCTTGGTTAGGAAAATTTTGCATAAGGACAGACCGAGGTTATTTCAAAGACGGGGGGCATTTTACCCTGTCAATCTCATCACGATGAAAACAAAAAAG
>JAVHPV010000173.1:0-2382 GCA_036170775.1 Gallionella sp.
GCCCCTTATGAAGACAACTTACAGATTGCACGGCAAATCACACAGCAAGATCCTAAGATTGTTGCCAGCGTAATCAAGGACTGGGTGAACGGAAATGAGTGACGGGGTTGAAAACAGTGCCATCTTCTTAATGACCTTGGGCGAAAACGAAGCCGCCGAAGTGTTGAAATATCTTGAACCCAAAGAGGTGCAAAAAATCAGCACGGCGATGGTCACCTTAAAAAATCTTACGCGCGAACGCATTGGTGAAGTATTCCATGATTTCCTTGTCGCAGCTTCGGGTAAAACCACCATCGGTATGGACTCGAATGATTACATACGCGGCATGTTAATCAAGGCACTGGGCGACGATAAAGCGGCGGGGCTACTCGACCGTATCATGCACAGTAGCGATACCAGCGGCATCGAAAGCCTGAAGTGGATGGATCCTGGTGCGGTGGCAGAAATGATCGGTAACGAGCATCCTCAAATCATCGCCACCATCTTGGTACACCTAGAGCCCGATCAAGCCGCCGGCATCTTAAAAATGCTCACCGAGCGCACGCGCAATGATGTATTGCTGCGTATTTCGACCCTCGACGGCGTGCAACCGATGGCGTTACGTGAGTTAAATGATGTATTGAGTAAACTCATGTCCAGCGGCGCAACAGGCAAAAAGAATCTTAAAGGGGGCGTGTCGGCAGCGGCTGAAATCCTCAATTTCATGGGCGGCACGTTAGAAGCAGAAATGATGGATAACGTGCGTAGCTTTGATGCGGATTTAGCACAAAAAATTGAAGACAAAATGTTTGTGTTTGATAACGTGTTGGAAATCGATGATCGCGGCATCCAACTCATTTTGCGTGAAGTCCAATCCGAATCGTTAATCGTTGCCCTCAAAGGCGCGAGCGAGGAATTACGCGAGAAAATCTTCAAGAATATGTCGTCGCGCGCCGCAGAAATGATGCGCGAGGATTTGGAATCTAAAGGCCCTGTCAAACTCAGCGAAGTGGAAGCCAATCAAAAAGAAATTCTCAAGATTGTCAAACGCTTGTCAGACGATGGTCAAATTGCTTTAGGTGGCAAGGGTGGGGATGATGCTTATGTCTAATTCAGTGCTGCCCAAAGAACAAATGACCGCTTTTCAACGCTGGGAATTGGCTTCGTTCGATCACCCCGTAATTCAGCCCACGCAGCCCAAAATTAGCGATGCCGAATTAGCTCGGCAAGCCGCAGCACAACTGGCCGAACTTACCCAACAAGCTCATCAAGATGGCTACGCCAGCGGACGTGAGGTCGGTTATCAAGCGGGCTATGCCGAAGGTATTGCGCAAGCCCGCCACGAGGCTGAACAAATTAAGCAATTGCTCGACCCCTTACAAACGGCCATCAATAGCGTGGATGAAGAACTCGCACAATCACTATTGATGCTGGCATTGGAAATTGCGCAAAAAATGACTTTGCAAACCTTGCAAACAAAACCAGAAATCATCAACAAAATTGTCAGCGAGGCGATTGCCAGCTTGCCGCATTTCAATCAAAACGCACACCTGATTTTGCATCCAGACGATGCCAAATTGGTGCAAGAACAATTGGGCGAACAACTGAATCACGCGGGTTGGAAAATTTTTACTGATGTGCAAATACAGCGCGGCGGATGCTTGGTTGAAACGGCGCACAGCCATATTGATGCCACCAATACCGCCCGCTGGCAACGTATCGTTGAATCCATTGGACAAGACACATCATGGCAAGCCTAAACTTTCATCAACAACGCTGGCAGAGCTTCCTCGGCGAAGCTCAGGAGTATGTAGGCGATTGTAATGCCATGCCCCCCAGCGGCCATCTCACTAAAGTCACGGGTTTGGTGATGGAAGCCGTCGGTTTGCAAATGCCAGTGGGCAGCACTTGCGCGATTCATCTTGCCAACAATGTCGCGGAAGCTGAGGTGGTCGGATTTTCTGGCGAGCGTTTGTTCTTGATGCCTGAAAATGATGTGTTCGGTCTCATTCCTGGCGCACGGGTCATGCCCATCGAACCTAGCCACACCATGACACTGGGCGGCAAGCGCAAACCCTTGCGGCGGCGTGTCGCAGATCGCGCCAAACATCTGCCTGTCGGCAATATGTTGTTGGGACGGGTACTCGATGGCGCAGGTAAGCCGCTCGACCAACTCGGCCCGCTACTCGATGCCGAATCTGCGCCATTACAAAGCCGCCCCATCAATCCTTTAGAACGCGCCACCATCGACACCTCTTTAGATGTCGGGGTGCGCGCCATCAACAGTATGCTCACCGTGGGGCGCGGGCAACGCATGGGGTTGTTCGCAGGCAGCGGCGTGGGTAAAAGCGTGCTGCTGGGCATGATGGCACGCTACACCAGTGCCGACATCACCGTGGTAGG
>JAVHPV010000174.1:0-11665 GCA_036170775.1 Gallionella sp.
ACAATTCGCGGCCTTTGACTTGCGCCTTTTCTAGGCGGAACTGGCGCACATACTCAGGCATCTGTACCGCAGCCGCCAGCAACCTCACCACGCCGTATGCCAAGATAAACACCCCAAGCAGCATCAAGACGAACAGCATCAGCGACAACTCGATGCGATACGGCGGATACACCAACAACAGATACGCCGCGCTATGAGAAAGCGAGGTGATTGCTACCGCAGCAGCAAACAACACCAATATCCACACTAAGTATTTCATCGTGCAGCCTTGTCGTGGCTAAGGCGATAGTTACGCACGGCTTGCAGACTTGCACTAATGTCGGGCAGCTCAATGTTGATGCTGGCCGCAGCGAGTTTTTTCAAGGCATTTTGCATGGTCTGGGTTTCGCTGGCTTTGCTATCAAAGTAACGTCCTATCCATTGCTGGGCGATTTTCACTTCTTGCTTAAAACTTTCTTCATCGTGCGACAGCAAGGCGAGGCGCGCCGACAACAGGCGCATTTTGAGATTTTCCCGCAAGAAGAATTCTTGGTTAGGCGGCAGTAACGGGATTTCCGCTTTGCCCGTGTTTTCAATACGCACCAGTTGCTTCGCTTCCTGCCAAATTTCCCGCAACAGTTTTTGCCAAGCAGTTTCATCAGCGGGGGGAGGAACAGCCACGACAGGCACACCTAAAGTGCGGCGTTGGTAAACTAGCGACAATCCATCCACACTCGCCAATAGATTGTCCAGCTCGTAGTTCATGCCCGTAATGTCTACACTCGGCAGCGCACGTAGCTTATCCATATCTTGGCTAATACTCTTGCGCAAGCCGTTGAACACGGGTCTGTCCATGCGTTGTAAGCGTGCGTCTGCGCTTTGCATCGCAATTAAAGCGGCTTTGACATTGCTCGATAATTGCATCTGTTGCCCAGCAATCAGCAACATCTGCTCAACTTCAGCCAGCGCGGTTTCATCACGACTCACCGAGAGATCGTTATACAAGGATTCCAACGCGACACGCTGGTTTTGTGACTCTGCGTAATGCCCTTCCAGCGTCGCCACTTGTGCAGCAATTTCACGCACCTGTTCTTGGCTTTGCGCCAGCAGTATCTGATTCGCCTTGGTCGTGCCGTCCATTTCAGCGATTTTTTTCGCTAATTCTTGCTGCATCTCGTTAATTGCACGATGCCCGTCCAACCATTGCCAGACAAAAATGACCACCAACAAAGCTAAGGTCATTTGGGTAAGGCTAATGCGTGCAAACACATCCGCTACAGATGTTTTGGTTGGAGGCATAACATGAATAGACGGCGCATCAACCTCGTCCACGCGCTTGTTTGAGGAGCTATTCATTTCGTTCATACGCTATTTCCTTGTGTTCTGCCCATGCTACCAAAGCAGCGAGCAAGCCGTCATCGCCTGCTGCGCTCACTTGCACGTTGCGCCAACCTTGTTGTTGTGCCAGCGCGGCGATGCGTACATGAGGAACAAACAAGGGCAACACCGCGATGCGTTGGCGTGCACCCTCATCCAGCATCTGCCACAAATACCCCAACGCCTCGCTACTGGTCACGGTAATTGCATCAGGGCTGAGTTGTAATAAGGTATGCCCGTCGTGCAACGGTTTACTGCGCTGGTAGCAACTAGCATATTCGACCGTTGCGCCCCGCGCTTTAAGCGTATCGCCTAACAGTTCACGACCAGCATCGCCACGCAGAATCAAGACGCGTTTGCCCACGACCTGCTGTAGCTCAGGCAAGGCCAATAAACCTTCGCTATCAAAACGCTCGGCGGGAACCATGACCGAAGTGATGCCCGCCTCACGTAACGCCTTGGCACTGCCTGCACCCACCGTGGCGATTTGCGCCCCTGTAGGCAAGCCACCCGCCAAGCGAATGGCAGCCATGCCGTATTGCACTGCGTTAGGGCTAATAAAAATGAGTAGCTGATATTGTTCAAGATGCGCAAGCTGTTGCTGTAATAGCAGCGGATGCGCAGAGGGAGCTATTTCCAACAAGGGAAACAGCAGGGGAATGCCCCCTGCTGCGCTAATACGCTGTGCTAAAGCGACAGCTTGGTCACGCGGTCGCGTAACCAATATCTTGCGATTTAACAGCGCGTGATTAGTCATGCAGAGCGGCAAGGATTTCGCCCGCGCCCTGTTTAAGGAGTTGTTGCGCGATATTTTCACCCAGCACTTCGGGCTGCGCAAAATCGCCTATCGCTTCAGCACGCAACATCTGTTTACCATCGGGCGTAGCCACAAAACCGCGCATCCGCAACTTTCCCCCTTGCACTTCGGCAAACCCGCCCAAGGGCACCTGGCAACTGCCTGCCAAAGTGCGACTCATGGCACGTTCAGCCAATACGCATGCGGCAGTCGCAGCATGATGTAAAGGTTGCAGCGCGGCAATCACCTCGGCACGATCAGCGCGGCATTCAATCCCCAGTGCGCCCTGTCCAACGGCAGGCAAACTGTCTGCGCTACTGATTACCCCGCGAATACGTGCCCCCAAGCCGAGACGCTTTAACCCTGCTGCAGCCAAAATAATCGCGGCGTATTGTCCCTCATCCAACTTGCGCAAACGCGTTTGCACATTGCCACGCAAGGGCTGAATATCGAGATGGGGGAAGCGCGCACGTAATTGACTTTCACGACGCAAGCTGGACGTACCCACCACACTCGCGGCGGGTAATTCTGCCAAACTGGCATATTGATTCGACACAAAGGCATCATGCGGATCTTCCCGCTCACCCACCGCAGCCAACACAAACCCCTCGGGCATATTCATCGGCACGTCTTTGAGCGAATGCACCGCGAGGTCGGCACGCCCATCTTCCAAGGCCGTTTCCAACTCTTTAACAAACAAACCTTTGCCGCCAATTTTGGACAAAGTCACATCAAGGATTTGGTCGCCTTGGGTCGTCATACCGAGGATACTCACTTCGGTTTGTGGATATAATGCACGCAACCTGTCGCGGATATGTTGGGCTTGCCACATAGCAAGCGCACTCTCTCTGGAGGCAATGACCAAACGAGATGGGGGAGTTGAGGTAGGTTGACTCATCGAAATTCCTGAAAAATTATGATTAACAAATACGCGGCGCATTCTAACATGAGGTGCACCGCGCTTTTTTGCCTAACACTCTATGAATCTTTTTTCCGCCACCGCCGATATTTCCAGTAAAGACCAGCCATTGCGCGAAGATGTGCGCTTGCTAGGGCGCATTTTGGGTGACACTTTACGTGAGCAGGAAGGCGAAGAATCCTACGCACTGATTGAAAACGTGCGCCGCTTGGCGGTACGTTTCCGCAAAACCCAAGATGACCGCGACCGCGAACAACTGGAACAAACCCTAGACGCGTTATCTCCCAGTGAGACGCTCGCCGTAGTGCGTGCTTTCAGCTACTTTTCGCAACTCTCCAACATCGCCGAAGACCTGCATCATAACCGTCGCCACCGCGCGCACTTACAGGCGGGCAGTGCGCCAAAAGACGGCAGTTTGGCATTAGCCCTTGATCGGCTGGAAGATAAAACACCGACATCTCAAGCACTGCAACAATTTCTCGATAACGCGATTATCTCGCCGGTACTAACTGCCCACCCCACCGAAGTGCAGCGCAAAAGCATCTTGGATTGTCAGCTCATCATTTCACGCCTGCTAGCGGAGCGTGACCGCATGGACATGACCCCCGATGAACTGGCCGACAATGAAGAAACTTTGCGCCGCTTCGTGCTGATTTTGTGGCAAACACGCATGTTGCGCACCGCCAAACTCACCGTCAACGACGAGATTAAAAATGGCCTAGAGTTTTATCGCTACACCTTCCTTAGTGAAATTCCAAAAATCTACGCCAATTTAGAAAAGCAACTGGAAGCACGCTTCGACAAGGGGCTCAAAGTTCCCCCTTTGTTGCGCGTTGGTAGCTGGATCGGCGGCGATCGTGACGGCAATCCCTTTGTCACTCACGAAGTCATGCTGGACGCGGTGCAGCAGCACTCCTCGTTAGCCTTGGAACATTATTTAGCCGAGGTCAATCTGTTAGGCAGGCGGCTCAGCCTGACGGATCGCTTGGTAGATGTGAGCGACGCTTTGCGCAAGCTCTCGGATGCCTCGCCCGATAAAACCTCACAACGCTTAGATGAGCCATATCGCCGCGCTTTGATTCTGATTTATGCGCGCTTGTCGGCCACCAGCAAACAGCTTGGGCTCAAGCTGTCGCACCGCGCCCCGATAGATAGCCATGCGCAACCTTATGTCAGTGCGCAAGACTTTATCGCTGATTTAGATGTTTTGATTGACTCCTTGTTTAAGCATGGTGCGGTGTATCTGGCACGCGGTCGCATTGCTTACTTGCGCCGCGCGGTGGAAGTGTTTGGCTTTCATCTTGCCCCGCTGGATATGCGTCAGCACAGCGCGATCCATGAACAAACCGTCAGCGAATTATTTGCGCGCAGTGGCGCGCAAGCCGACTATGCCAGCTTGGATGAAGCAGCGCGCCGCGCCGTCCTGTTGCAGGCATTGCAAGAAGGTAAAGTGTTGTTGGGTGACTTAGCTCAATACTCCGCTAGCGTGCAAAGCGAATTGCGCATCATGCAAACCGCAGCGCAAATTCAACAGCGTTTTGGTCGTGCCGCCTTGCCTAATCACATTATCTCCAAAACGGATGCGGTCAGCGATATGCTAGAACTGGCTCTGATGCTGCAACAAGTGCAGTTATTGGCAAGCGGGGCAACCCCCGCTTTACACATCAATATCATCCCGCTATTCGAGACTATTGAAGACTTACGTGGCTGCGGCCCCATCATGGATGAGCTGTTCGCCATTCCTTACTACCGCGAATTATTGAAGAGTCGCGGCAACACCCAAGAGGTGATGCTGGGTTACTCTGACAGCAATAAGGATGGCGGCTATATCACGGCCAATTGGGAGCTGTACAAGGCCGAGCTGGTACTGGTTGATGTGTTCAAAAAACATGGCGTTGAGTTACGTCTGTTTCATGGGCGCGGCGGCACCGTGGGGCGCGGCGGCGGCCCCAGCTACGATGCCATCTTGGCGCAACCTCCTGGCAGCGTGAACGGACAAATTCGCATCACCGAGCAAGGTGAAGTGATTTCCAGCAAATACTCCAACCCGGAAATCGGTCGGCGTAATTTAGAAACCCTGATCGCCGCGACGCTGGAAGCAACGCTGTTGCATCATCACGGTGCGGATAGTGCGATGCCCGAATACCACCGCATTATGGAAGAATTGAGCCGTGATGCGTTTGCCTGTTATCGCCAGCTAGTCTATGAAACCCCTGGCTTCACGGAGTATTTCTTTACCTCTACACCAATCCGCGAGATTGCCGAACTCAACATCGGCAGCCGCCCCTCGGCACGCAAAGCCTCCGACCGCATTGAAGACCTGCGCGCGATTCCTTGGGTGTTTAGCTGGGGTCTGAGCCGCACGCTGTTGCCAGGCTGGCTAGGATTTGGGGGCGCAGTCAAACAGTTCTTGGCGCGCGAAGGCGAGACAGGCAAGGCGCAATTACAGGCGATGTACCAGAACTGGCCGTTCTTCCGTGGCCTCATGTCTAATATGGACATGGTGCTATCGAAAACTGATATGGGTATCGCCTCGCGTTATGCTGAGTTGGTTGAAGATGTCGAGTTGCGTGAACGTATTTTTGCCGCCATTAACAGCGAATGGGAAACCACCGTTGAAATGCTGTTTGAGGTGACAGGAAGTGCTGCCCTGCTACAAGACAACCCTGCCTTTGCCCGCAGCTTGATGACGCGCACCCCTTACATAGACCCGCTCAATCACTTGCAAGTAGCACTGCTACAACGCCACCGCGCAGGCGATAACAGCGAGCAGGTGAAACGTGCCATACATCTCACCATCAACGGCATTGCGACGGGTTTACGTAATAGCGGCTAGCGTGATGACATGAAGCACCGAGTCCTGTTATCACTGTCAGCCCTCTTGCTTCTCACGGCGTGCAACAATCGCGCTGCACGCAACGTTATTTCAGTTGCCACGAGCGGCACAACACGCAGCGTCGTGGATATTGCCAGCAGTAAAAATGCTCGTGTTGCCGCACGCACCTTACTCCAGCGTAAAAAACTCAGCTACGTGCGCAACCCGCTGCGTCTCGCCAGCGACTTGCAAAGTGTGCGGCGTGACTTTGCCAATCTGATGGACATACTCAGTGGCAAAGCAGGCAAAAAATGGGGTAAGCAAGACACACGTTTACCCGACCGAACGCACTATGTGAAATATACGCAAGGCTACCTGAGTCGCGCCGTGGTGGATTTTGATCGCGGTGAAATCACCATCGAAACACTGGATGATAAAAATCCAGCGCAAAGTTTGACCAACGCCATCGTCACCACCTTACTCACCCCCGATGATCCGCGCGCAGTAGATTTATTTTCCGATCAAGCCATCAAACTCAGCAGCGAACGTGAACCTTATCTACTCGGTCTGGTGTTAGATGCCACAGGTCACAGCATTGCCACCCCAGCACAAGCAGAACGCTATGCCAATGTCTTACTGAATAGCGCACAAACACGCAATGTCGCCACGGATGCGGGCAGCAAACCCGCCCGCTTTGTCAGGTTCAAGATGGTAAGCAACTTCTCCAACCAGCAAGCGGAAAAATATCGCCCACTGGTAGAGCAATACGCGCAACGCTACCACATCAGCCCCAGTTTGGTATTCGCTATCATGCGTACCGAGAGCAACTTCAACCCCTTTGCCATCAGCTCTGCCCCCGCTTATGGACTGATGCAGTTAGTGCCCAGCAGTGGCGGACGCGATGCCTATAAACGCGCCAAAGGCACGGACACCATCCCCAGCAAACAATACTTGTTTGATGCCGAGAACAACATTGAGTTGGGGGTGGCTTATTTGAGCGTACTCAGTTTTGATGAACTGGATGCGGTGAACGACCCAGCCTCGCGGGAATATTGCGTAATCTCTGCCTACAACACGGGGCCTGGCAATGTACTGCGCACCTTTTCAGGCTCAGCCAAAAAACGCGCAGCCGCGTTAGCCGAAATCAATCGCCTCAGTGCACCTGCGGTGTATAGCACCCTGCGCAAGCAACTCCCTTACGCAGAAACCCGCCTGTATTTGCAACGCGTGGTGGGGTTCAGAAAGCAATTCATCACTCCAGCCAGCGGCGGCTAATTCGCCATCATCCCCGATAGTCCACACAACAACATCCTGTAGGAGCGCAATTTATTGCGCGATCACGTGCAACCATCGCGCAATAAATTGCGCTCCTACAAAAGGGGTGATTTTGGCTAATTGTTAAGGAGCGACCTGCACCGTGAAAGTGACCGCACCGCTGCTCGTGGGAGCGAGTGTTCCTGTCATGGTATAGCTAATCGCTCCTGTCGCACCGACCGCAGGGGCCGCGATCGCACAAGCCGTGAGGTTAAGCGGTAACACGCCACAGTTCGCACTTTGGTAAATGGTATAACTCGGTGTGACATCGTTAATGACCACGTTGGATAGGATGCCGCTGCTATTATTGGTATAGGTGATGGTATAGGTGATATTCCCCCCGGGCAGTGCCGTCGCAACGTCGACGCTTTTCACCAGTATCAACCCCGAACCGGTCGGCTGCCCAACGGTGGTCGTGTCATGGCGCACATAGTTATAACTCACCGCCGTACCTGAGAAAGTGCTGGTGAAAGTTGCCGTCAAGGTCAACGCGTTTTGCGCATTCAACGGTGCGGCGGCGGGAACAAACTCTTTAACCAACAGGCACACCGTTTGTCCAGCAATCACCGAGGTAGTAGCAGGAACGACCACCTCACCCGCATCCAATTGGGCATTGCAATTAGCATCCACATACAGCACTTCACTCCACGTATTGAGCGCGGGACTGGGTTGTTGTGACATGGCAAAAGCAACATTGCCCGCCGTTCCCGCAATAAAGCTATGCGGGTACACCACGGTTGAACCTGGCAGTGCCGATTGCGCGCCATCAGTTAAGAACTGGTTGCTAGGCACATCGGCAAAGTTCACGTTGGTATAGCTGCCACCTAGCGTAACGTTAAACAAAGTGGTGTCTGTGGCAAAAGTGTAAGTACCGCCCGTGTTACCCACCTGCCCCCCTGTGCTGATATAGCCTGTGGGGTTGCTTTCGGTGATGCTCAATGCGCCCGTGACGCTGGCGGGCAGCCACATCACGTAATCGCCATTGGCGTTGGTGGCCGCAGTGGCGCAAATTGTCCCCGCACAGCCCGCCTGATTGGCGGTCACCGTGACAGCGTTGATACCGGTTTCCGCACCATTTTGCACACCGTCATTCGCCGTGCCGCCACCGTTGCCAGTGTCTTTGAACACACGCCCCGACAAGCGGCTACCATTAAATAAACCGAAGTTTTGATTGGCGACGTTGCTGCTTGCCACGGTCAGGTTAAGAATGCCGTTGGCAGGCAAGATATTGAGCCAGCCGGCAGGAACGCTAGACGTTACATCTGTAGCCAAATTATTGGCGGACAGGATGATGCAATAGGTTCCCGCCGAAACCCCTGTAAGGGTATACGCACCTGTGGGGGCGGTGAGGGTTTGTACGCTGAGTGCGGGAGCAACACAGTTCCCCGCACTTAAAGTCGCCAGCTTGGCGTATACCGTGGGCGCGCCTGTCCAGCTTTCTCCCGAGTCCGCAGTGCCATTTGCGTTGAGATCAGAATAAACCTTACCACTCACATTGACCCCAGCGAGCGTATTCGTCAGCGGGTAATCCTCTACCTCGCCATTTCCCCCTGCACCGAATGAACGTGTATCTTCCAAAGTCAAGTTACCCGCATTGGCATTGGTCAAGGCGGTGGATGATAAACGGAAGCGGGCGTAACTTTGCCCTGCCACAATCCCCGTCAAACCTGTCCAGTTGAGTGTTGCAGTGGTCGCCCCGTTGGCAACTGCAACAGTGGCAGCTTCATTACCGTCAAATTTTCCGTCCAAATTTACATCTATCCAGCCATATAAAGTCGCTGCTGCTCCCGAAGTGTTGCTCAACGGGACGACCAAGCTGTAGGTGGTTGCAGCCGTAGATAGCGTGGGAAGGGTAGCGAAGGCATCTTCGTCGTTTGTCCCCGTCAAGTTATCCGCTGTGGCTCCAATATCTTGCAACGTGCCACTATCTGCATCGGGAGCAAGTGCTCCAAGTTTCAAGGCTGCCAAGACTGTTTGCGTGGGCCCGCTGTCACTAGCTGTAGTACGATAATTTCCGACCCCCGTTCCTGGCGACATATCCGGCGCATCACCATAATCCAACGTACCAATGGTCAACTGATAGTCTTCAACTTCTCCATTACTCGCGGCGGCCGCGCCAAACGAACGCGAATCCTCCAAAGTAGGTGTCGCAGCATTGGCGTTGGTCAGCACATCGGTGGTCAAGCGGAAACGCGCATATGTCGTCCCGATGGTTTGTCCCGTCACAGCCCAAGTTAAAACAGCACTGGTCGCGCCACTTAGCACGCTCGCAGTGGCGGCTTCGTTGCCATCAAAACGACCATTTTTATTGATGTCCAACCAGCCGTATAAAGTCGCTGTCGCTGGCACGGCCAAACTATTATTGAGCGGGACGGTTAAAGCGTAGGTTGTCGCCGCCGTGGAAAGCGACGGGAGCGTGACGAAGGCATCCTCGTCATCGGGCACACCCGACAAATCGTCGGCTGTCGCACCCGCACCTTGCAACAATCCTGTATCTGAATCGGGTGGTGTTGTCCCCAAATTGAGCCCCGCCACAATAATATGACGAGGACCATTATCGGTAGTTGTGGTGCGATAATTCCCGGCCGCGACCCCAACCCCCGCATCGGGCGCATCGCCAAAATCTGGAATTGACATTTTTACTAAAGCGGTGGCATTCAGTGTGGTGGTCACCCCCGTATTCACATTCGTGTAGTTCGCTGTAGCAGTATTACTAATACTGGCAGGCAGCGGAGCGGTCGCATTCACCGTCACCCTAAACTTCACCACCACCGCATTTCCAGCACCCGCCAATACCACGCCAGCAGGTTGGCCTGTCGTATTTACCAAGCCCGATGCCCCACTACTAGGATCAAAAGGCATTTTATTGCCTACCACCGTATCGGCGACGGCAACAGGAACAGCGGGAAGCGGCCCGCCCATGGTTGTTGATCCCGCGACATACGTCGTTCCAGTGGGAATAGCATCGCTTAATTTAGTCAAATCGGCAGCAAGATTACCCGTGTTGGTAATCGTCATGGTGTATTCCAAGGTGTTCCCTGGCAGGGCAGTGGTCGCACTAGGGACAGTGATATTGGCAACCGTCTTGGTTAGCGTCAGATTGGGGTTCAGGGTTGGGAAATTGCACGATGCCAAATCGAGCACTTGCTGATTTACAGGTAATCCTGTCACCGTAGCCCCCGCCCCGCCCACCACCGTAGCCACCCCAGTAGCCAAGTTAATTGAGTACAAGGTGCTCGTGTAGGGAGCAGCGAAAGTAACCGTACTGGTAATTAAATTTCCGAGCGTATCAAAAGCTGCGCCTGTCGCACCATTCGGTCCATAATTACCCAAATTCCTTACCTTGAGCGTAGCTATATCAATTTCGTACAAATAACTTAATCCCGTGCCCCCTAATGAGGCATACCAATAAAGTCGACCGTTGGCATCTGCAGCCACATCACCAACGCCCAAATTCGCAAAAATTGTATCCGCAGGATCCAACGGAGTCAGCAATCCCAATGCGGTAATAGCACCGAGCGGACTGACTTGATAAAGATTATTGCCTTGGCCGGCAAGAGGTCCTCCGCCCACATAATAGACATTCCCATCAAACGCACCACCTTGCCCACTATTCATCGTAACCCAAGTAGTGGCATAGCCCGTCGTGGTAACGCCATCGAATCTATTAATCGGCCCTGTAAAAGTGAAGTCCGTATTGAAATAGACACTGGTATTGGTCGCTTGACCAATACCAATAAGAGCTGGGGCGGTTGTAGTCCCCGCTAACGTAGCAAGGGGTACACCAGTAGTTGTTATTGAGTAAAGATTAGGTGAAGTAGCAACAGTAACACCCCCCGTGTATGTCGAGGAATAGATCGGCCCGCAACTTAACGGAGCTGCGGAGGCCAATGAACCCAGCATTAGCGCAAAACCTGCCAACAAACTGCATAACCACATTTTGAATAATTGAGACAATTGGTTAAACCCCTTTACAGTCTTTGACGAGCTTGCTGTGCAGTACAGTTTTCCGTCTGTCATGCTCATTTCATTTTCCCAAGACTTTTAACTGACACATACCCTCATGAGTCGCCCACATCTCGCCCCCACAACAGGGGGCTAAGGTTATCGTCAAGACATCAAATTGATTTACTAGCATTTCAATGCCTGTTCGATGATTTCGATTTAATTGATATAGGACGCCGTTTTTCACCCAACTGCAAATCAGTCTCTTGGGGTTGCGTTTCTATTTTCGTCGAGGCATTGGCTGCATCCGCGCTATTGCTGATAATAAATTGCACACGGCGATCACGCGCACGTGCATCCAGTCCATCGGGCTGCATCAGCAACTGGCTCTTACCCAAGCCTTTGGTGGTGAAGTGATCGGCGGGCAAGCCAAAGCCCACTAAGCGTTGCTTGATGCGCTCAGCGCGGCGTTGCGACAATTTGAGATTGTATTTTTCTGCACCGATGCGGTCGGTATGCC
>JAVHPV010000175.1:0-2365 GCA_036170775.1 Gallionella sp.
CTTGGGAGTTATTTCCCAAGCTGTTTAACACAATGAATCAGAATTATATTTTTTCTGGTAATGCGATTTTGTTATCGAGGCTAAATTGATAGTCTTTGAAGATATGTTCCGCGCTTAAACTCTGATAGGAACCGTCTGCATTACGATGCGTCGTGTCTTTCAGGCGATAAGTGTAATGCCCACACGTCCAGCATTCGTAGTTGCGCATATGGGTACACAAACACGTCTTTGCTTTGACGGAGATTTTCTTTTCATCGGGATGTAACGCTACTTCAGCGTTATAAGCATCAATATAAGCACAGCCGCCGTTACCATCCAGCAGATAACCATAAGCTTCGCAATTGGGGCGCACGCCTGCACCAATAGAAGGACTGGTGCTAATCATGCGCATTGGGTAACCGGTCGGCGAAGTGGTGTTCACCTGCATCTGATCTTCCGTCGCTTTGAAATATTCTTGGCGTATTTTTTCAGGAATACCGCATTCTTTGGCTACCGTGAAGCGTGTTGCCACTTGCACCCCAGCGCACCCTGCCTCCAAAAAATTCACCGCATCTGTACCGGTAAAAATACCGCCCGCCGCAATCAGTGGAATATCTAAATGTTCGGCTTGCAGATAAGCCAAAATTTCTTGAGTGATCGTCATTAAGTCGTATTGTGCCCAATCCATACCAAAGCCCAAATGCCCGCCCGCTAAAGGACCTTCGACCACAATAAAATCAGGCAAACGATTCAAGCGCGCCGTCTTGCGCAGGAATAGCACTAGGGCGCGCACCGACGAAACGATGATGCCTAGCTTGGCATCGCGGAAACGCGGGTTATCTTTCATCAACTCAAATGAGCCGAGATGCAGCCCCGCGCTCAAGGTAATGCCGTCAATGCCCGCATCCAACGCGCCATTCAAACGCACTTTCAAGGTTTCACGCGGCAAATTCATGGTGAGCTTTTCCATGCAGTTGACGAAAATCAAGCCATCGCCACGCTTCGCCTCCATGGTGTTTTGAACATGTAAACGGGTCGCTTCGGCAACTTGCGCCAAGTCAAATTGCACGATCGATTTGTCAGCCACGTGAATGTTCAGCTTGTACTGTTTTTGCTTCTCGCTGACGAATTTGGTTTTGTAGCGCCGATCCGACACGGTTGGCAACATCGCATCTGAAATGTGGCCAATTCCGCCTAACCGAGCGGCTTCTAGGGCAAGTTCAGCCGTGGAAATATCCACCCCCATTCCGCCTATGATGATGGGCACTACCTCTTTTTTGCCAAACTTTAGACGAAAATCATCGACCCGTTTCATTGCTGCCGTCTCCCGCTGTCGCTAACTTTATCTTCATCACAAAGCAGCGACAGGAATAGTTGTTATGTGGAAATTGAAGTGCGAAGGATGCCACAGTTAGCGTAATACTGAAAGCTACAGCCTTTTCGGTAGCAAGGCATTCGGATTATTTTTAGCGGGTCAACAAGTTTTCCAAAGCGGTGCGCAACTCAGGATAACGAAACACAAAACCAGCGTCTGTCATCCGTTGCGGTACAACGCACTGCCCAGCCAACAGCAAATCAGCACGTTCGCCCATGGCTAAACGTAAAATTCCCGCAGGGGCAACGAACCAAGCGGGACGCTGTAGCACTTCTGCCAAGGTGTGGGTGAATTCCCGATTGCTGACGGCATGCGGTGCAGTCAAATTATAGGCACCACGACATGAGGCATCGCCCAACAGGTGCATCATCATGGCAACATGGTCGTCTATATGTACCCAGCTCATGCTTTGCTTGCCATCACCTAGGCGCGCGCCCACGCCCAACCTGAACGGCAGCAACATACGTTGCAACATCCCGCCGCGTGCGCTTAACACCAGTCCTGTGCGTAATTGACACACCCGTACCCCAAAATTTTCGGCAAGTTGTGCAGCGGCCTCCCAATCCACGCAAAGTTGTGCGGCGAAATCACTGCCTGGCGCGGTACTTTCGCTGAATGGCACATCGCCATGCGTACCGTAATAACCAATCGCCGAGCCACTTAGCAACACGGCGGGTTTGCGTTGAACAGTACCGATACGAGCGACCAAGGCTTGTGTCAGGGCAATACGACTATCACGCAATAGCTGCTTGCGCGCGGGTGACCATGTCGCATCAACAATGGGCGCGCCCGCCAAATTGATCACTGCGTCAAAATGCACTGCGTCAGTCCATTCTTCTAGCGAACCTAAAGGACGTACCTGTACCCCACATTTTTTGGCAACGGCGGCAGGTGTGCGACTCAACACTGTGACGACATGTCCTTGCGCGATTAAGCTCGGGCACAGTTGTTGACCAATCAAGCCCGTCCCACCTGTGATTAAAATTTCCATGAACGACCACCGTAATAAGG
>JAVHPV010000176.1:0-2363 GCA_036170775.1 Gallionella sp.
GTAAGGGCCGAGGAAGCGCGTGCCGTTGAAGTGAATCAAATGGGTGGTGTCACTGGCGCACCACACCTCAGTTTCCCAAGCAACGACAGAAAGGAACTTGCGCATGACCTCGCCACGATCAGGGAATGCAGTGACATACACCAGTCCTGCGGTGCTGGCTTTGAAGAGCGTGGCTAACTCGGCATGACGTATGCCATCAACAGGGGCACTACTGGCCACTGCCTCGACAAGAATGAGCCAATTCTTTTCACGATAATAAATGACCACATCAGGCATCTTTCCGTGAGCAGCGACTTGGATGTTAAGGCTATGCAGCAGTGGCTCATCGAAATATCCCCATTTAGTACCTGTGTCGCCGACATAGATGAGTTCGCCGCCAGGTACGAAGTGGGGGATAAATTCTTCGATGATTTGGCGAATGAGGTCGGAGTGTTTGCCTGCGCTTAATTTGATCTTCGACTTGGAGTTGATGACCACTGGAATGCGCTGCAATTCACGATGTTGTGCGAATTGATCGGCTAACGTTTGTCTCGACTCCAAATACGTGGCGAGTGATTTCTTCCAGCTCTTGCTGCCAAATTTTCGTAGCAGGTTAAGGGCACTGGCTTCTACTTGATAGCAATTCTTAGCACTATTAACGGCACGTTCAGGCTCATCTGGGTTGAGCAGCAATACACCCGCTGCGACCAATTGCTTCACACTATATTTACGAAAGCTCTGGCGGGAGTTTTCAGCGTAAGGATGTTTGAGTTGTTCTCGTGAAAAATCGAGAATCGCACGAATACCTAACATGGGATTGTCAGCTTCACTCCAAGACTTGGTACTTGGTAAATCCAGCAACGCCAATAAGCTGATGGCGGTTCGCTCATTCAACTGTTCATTAGGCATACCGAGTTGAGTCAGTACCGACAGTGCTTCGTCTATGCGAACTTGTATTTTACTCATGCGATTTGAAGCTCTTCTATGAGGCGATCAATGCGGGTTTGGGTCTGGGCTGATCCTGTAGCTCGTCGTGCTAACTCACCTAGCTGCTTTAGACTTGGGTAGCGCATATTGCGCAAGTCAGTCGCGTTGACTTGAGTGTGCCCTGAAAATACACGGAAGTGCTCATCCAATTGTGTGGAGTTTAGGAAAATACTTAAGCCTTTTGCGACTTCCTCACTTAAGCCATGTTTGTCGATATGAAAGATGTTCCAGTGGTTTTCAAATCCGAAATGGCTCGCCTTGAGTTCATCTGCGGATAGGTGGTAAGCCACTAATCTGCGTCGTTCTTCCTTGGCAGAAAAGCGTTTCACCAGCACATAATGACCTCGCGGCATCAGCCATTTTTCAATCTCAGGAGAGTGGCGCAGTGCATTAGGTTTTTTGTGAACTTTGGGCCATGAAAACTCCCCATGACTGAAGTGGTGAGGGTACAGCAGGGGAATGGCATCGCTGCTGTTGGCCTTACACCAATAATCTTTCAATCGAAAATCAACCACGGGCCCCGTGCAGACCGACAATCCCAGTTCATGCAAAGTGTGGGTACACAAAGCGGGTAGATGGGTGTGCGTGAGTGTGGTTGGAATGCGAATAAATTGTTCTGCATCATTCGCTTGAACGATGTCTTGACTGTCAAAAGTGGCTTGTTGATAGTTGGTGAATTGCGCATCAAGTGAAGTGGATACAGTGACCGTGCCCTGTTTTCCGCCTTTAATGAGGTGCAGGATGATGATCTCTTGCAATACTTCATCGTCTTGAAATGTTTTGCTGCGACTTTCAAATAAATGCAGTTGTTGTATGGCGCAGAGACGTAAAAGTAGCTGGCGGAAGGGGCGGTAATAACTGCCATTGCAAAAAGAGCGCGGAATGATGGCGACGATTTCGCCGCCGTCACGCATTATCAAAATGGATAACGCAACGAATGCTGTGTACAAATTCACCGTCTCGATACCAACTGCCCTTAACAGTTTGCGATGCTTGGAATGGGAAGTAATCTTTTTGTAAGGCGGATTGAGAATCGCGTGGGTGTAGCGATTCGCAGATTCAAACTGTATAGAGGAGGTCGCATCTTCAATGAAGTCGGAGGCATGCAGGTGTGCGCTGATATTTCCAGAGCCTAGAGCCATGCTGTCGGCTAGCGTCGTTCTTAAGTAATTCCCCAGTAGCGGGTCGATTTCCCAAACCTCAGCGACAACGTTCGTACCTTTAAGTTGAGCCTTCTCAATGAACGCTGAGGTGAGAGATCCTACCCCCGCGCCGGCATCAAGCAGTTTGGTATTTCCGTTGTATGTAAAGAGTGACGCCATGAATTCGGCGATGGAAGAAGGTGTCATGTATTGACCGAGTTCGGCACGACGCTTGGAATCCAGCAATGCGCTGGC
>JAVHPV010000177.1:0-2334 GCA_036170775.1 Gallionella sp.
GGAACAGCGGACGCTTGGGAACAAAAACAACTGCTTGCGTTTGCGGAACGTGCCGCCAAGGGGGAAAAGCCTGAAACGTTGGAAGCCAGTGAAATCGTGCAAGAGCCCGCAGGTTTATCGTTTCGTTTTATGAAAGCGATTGCCATGCAACCCGGTTGTGTCGCTTGTCATGGTGATAGCGCGCAAATCGCGGATAATGTGCGCTCTCGCTTAAACACAGATTACCCACATGACAAAGCCACAGGTTATAGCGTTGGTCAAATTCGCGGCGCAGTCAGCATCAAACGCCTGTTGTAATTCCTCCGTACTCAATGGGTGGTGGCAATGAACACCACCCAAGTGGATTTGCGCATCACGGGAATGCATTGCGCAGCGTGTTCTACGCGCTTAGAAAAAATCCTTAACCAACTTCCTGAAGTGCAAGCCTCAGTCAGTATTGCCACCGAGAAAGCCCATATCGCTTACAGCCCTGATACAACCAAGCTGAACGCGTTGCTGGAGGCAATACAGGGTGCGGGTTTTCAAGCACATCCCCTACGTGATTTTGCTGCCGAAAAACTCGAACGCGCGGCGGCGTATCACCAACAACTCACCCAACTCCTGATTTCCGTCTTACTCACCGCGCCGTTGCTGGTGGAAATGTTGCTGATGTTCTCAGGCATGCATTTCATGTTGCCCGCTTGGCTACAATGCTTGCTCTCCACCCCAGTGCAATTCTGGATCGGTGCGCGTTTCTATCGCGGCGCATGGAGCAGCTTGCATGGCGGTGGCGCAAACATGGATGTGTTAGTCGCACTAGGTACCAGCGCGGCCTATTTTTTCAGTTGTGCCGTGTGGTTACTTCAACTCAATCAGCCGCTGTATTTTGAAGCAAGTGCCACGCTCATCACCTTGGTCTTGTTTGGCAAATTATTAGAAGCGCGCGCTAAAGGTAAAGCCTCCAGTGCCTTGGAAGCTTTACTCAATTTACAACCCAAAACAGCGCATGTCGAACGCGATGGAGTAATGCAGGAATTAGCGGTCGAGCAAATGCGTGTGGAGGATGTGTTTCTAGTGCGCGCAGGTGAAAGTGTTCCCGTAGATGGCGTAGTGATTGATGGTTCATCCAGCCTAGACGAGGCCATGCTGACGGGGGAAAGCGTGCCCTGCCATAAGCAAGCGGGCGACAAAGTGTATGCCGCCACCCTCAATCAGCAAGGGCTCTTGAAGTGTCGCGCGCGCGCGGTCGGTTCACATACGCAACTCGCCGCCATTATTCGTCTGGTTGAACAAGCGCAAAGCTCGAAAGCGGCCATACAACAATTAGCGGATCGCATCTCAGCGATATTTGTCCCCACCGTGGTTGCGCTTGCTTTACTCACCTTGACGGTTTGGCTACTGCTTGGCGCAGGTTTTACCGTTGCATTGGTAAACGCGGTCGCAGTATTGGTGATTTCCTGCCCCTGTGCTTTGGGTCTGGCGACCCCCACCGCCTTGGTGGTTGCCACGGGACGGGCTGCACAAGCAGGCATCTTGGTCAAAGATGCGGCTGCGTTAGAACGTGCTCATCAATTGGCGGTATTAGTAGTGGATAAAACGGGCACACTCACCACAGGCCAACCCTGCGTCACTGAGGTTTTACCTGCATCGGGCATCAGCCGCGAGGTCTTGTTGAAAAGTGTTGCCGCTTTAGTGCCAGGCTCAACGCATCCGTTATCACGCGCCTTGTTGGGCTATACGCAACAGCAACACATCAGTGCCAGCCCAGCGCAGCATATGCAAGAGCTGCCAGGTCTCGGACTCCGCGCTGAAATTGACGGTGCACCTTATCTATTGGGTTCGCCCAGCCTGTTTAAGCAACAAGCTATTGCTTTTGATGAAGATGCAGTCTTGACCTTGCAGCAACAAGGCAACACGGTGATTCTGCTGGCGCAGCACCAGCAATTCCTAGGGCTATTGGCATTGGCCGATGCACTGCGTGCCAACAGCGCAGCGGCGATTGCTAAATTGACTGCGATGCACATTCACGTAGTGATGCTCAGTGGAGACAACCACGCCACAGCGCAACGCATTGCTAACCAAGTGGGCATTAAAGAGTTTTACGCGGAGGTGATGCCGCAAGATAAAGCCGCGCAAATTGCCGCGCTCAAACGCCCCGAACAACTGCTCGGCATGGTCGGCGATGGAATCAATGATGCCCCTGCCCTCGCCGCTGCCGATGTCAGTTTTGCCATGCGCAGTGGCAGTGACATTGCCATCGAAACTGCCGACATTACCTTGATGCGCAACGATTTGATGAGCGTGGTCGATGCCATTTCGCTATCCCGCGCCACCTTGCGCAAAATCCGCCAAAAC
>JAVHPV010000178.1:0-2331 GCA_036170775.1 Gallionella sp.
ATTTACTGCACCCCTTGTCATGGTAAGTCTGGAACGGGTGATGGTTTGGTCGGCGAAAAGCTGATTATGAAACCTTGGAATTTGACCAATAGCAATGAAATGCACAATTGGGATGCCAAGGATTATCCAGATGGCTATATTTTTGGTTATATGACATTGGGGGGCGCAGTGATGCCTAGCTATGCCAATGATTTGAAAGCTGAAGAACGTTGGCATGTGGTGAACTACATCCGCAAAGTATTGCAAAATGGTCAGCCTGGGCAGGCTGCGGCGCAAGCTAAATAGGAGGCGGCGAAATGTTGGCTTACAGTAATTGGGCGGTTTTAACCGTGACTTTCGTGGTGGTGCTGTCGCTTGCCTTAGGCGGCGTGGCATTGTGTTCAGTGTTACATCTGGTCAATGCCAAATGGCGCTTTGATGTGCGGCACTTGGCAACAGCTTTGTATGCACTGTTTCCGCTGGCTTTTGTGTTGCTCGTGGTGTTGCTGGTAGGTGGCTCGCACACCTTCCCCTGGTGGGATCATCCAGAAGCACATGCCTCCCATATGCCGGGCTGGTATCAACCGCACTGGTTGATTGCGCGTGAAGTTATTGGCATGTTGTTTATGATGGGTTTGTACACAGTGTTCATTAAGCGTCAGGCTATCAGCGAAAACAGCAAAGAAGATGCTGAGCGTTTTCATCATGTGGCCACTTGGGTTCCTTTCTTCTTCGTGTTGTATAGCACGATGGTGGCTTGGGACTTCGAAATGACGTTAGTGCCCGAATGGCACAGTGCGATTTATGGTTTGCAACAGTTCATCAGTAACTTTGGCATGTTCCTCGCGTTCTTGGCCGTATGGTTCTATGCGCTCAACAGTAATGGTCGGTTAGCCAAACCTGTACCGACGCATATTTTCAACTATCTTGCGCAAATGATGTTCGCATTCACTCTGCTATGGATATATACCTTTGATTCTCAATATCTGACCATCTGGTACGGTAACTTGCCTGATGAAACGGGGCGTGTGTTTGGTATGCAAGATGGGGATTACACCTTTATCTGGTGGTCAATGTTGGTGTTGAAATTTGTCATTCCTTTCGTTACTTTTGCCTTCCCTAAACCTCGCCATAATCTAGCTGCTATCAATACGGTGGCTATTTCGATTATCATAGGCACGTTGTTTGAGCGCTATTCTTGGATCGGTGGAATCACAGGTAAAGGTGAATATCCTGTACTTGCAACCATTGTGGTAGGTGGCTTGGTCGCACTAATTGGTTACTTCTTGGTACGTGGCAATATGCAACGCACCAAGTTGATGAAGGGATAAGTTGTAATGATGAGGTTGTATTCGGGCACGTCGTGTCCTTTTAGTCACCGCTGTCGTATTGTGCTGTTTGAAAAAGGCATGGATTTTGAAGTCATTGATGTAGATTTGATGAATAAGGCAGAAGATGTTGCTGCCATCAACCCTTACGGGAAAGTTCCTGTATTAGTTGAGCGTGATTTGGTTTTGTATGAAGCAAATATCATCAACGAGTACATCGACGAACGTTTCCCACATCCACAGTTGATGCCGCCTGATCCAGTCATGCGTGGTCGGGCACGCTTGTTCTTACATCGTTTTGAGCAAGAATTGTATAGCCATGTTGCAACCATCGAGCAAGGTGGAAAAAGTGCTGATAAAGCACGCGTAACGATACGCGACAATCTTACCCAGTTGGCACAGATTTTAACCAAACAAAAATATCTGTTGGGCGATGACTTCTCTATGCTGGATGTGGCGATTGCTCCACTGTTGTGGCGTCTCGATCACTATGGGATACAAATGAGTAAAGAGGCCGCCCCTATGATGAAATACGCGGAACGTATGTTCTCACGGCAAGGCTTCATTGATGCCTTAACATCTAGCGAAAGAGCCATGCGTAAATGAGCGATTTATCCACTCGTCCATACCTGATTCGGGCGATACACGAGTGGTGCGTCGATAGTGGATTAACGCCATATCTCGCGGTACGTGTTAACGACCAAACCGAAGTGCCTTTGGCTTTTGTCAAAGAGGGCGAAATTGTCCTGAACCTGAGCGTGGGTGCTGTGCGCAATCTTGAGCTAGGAAACGAAATCATCAGTTGCAGCGGACGTTTCGGTGGAGTGCCCTTTGATGTGTTTGTGCCTATTGACGCCGTGATAGGCATCTTTGCCAAAGAGACAGGACAGGGCTTGGTGTTTCAAGGGGCGGAAAGTGAGCCGCAACCACCCACATCCGTGAGCGATGCCGTTGAAAACAAGCATCCAGTGAAGAAAAAACCGCAGTTGCATATCGTTAAGTAATAAAAAAGCCGCTCTTGAGC
>JAVHPV010000179.1:0-2329 GCA_036170775.1 Gallionella sp.
TGCACTAATTTATTTGGTTTTGTCATTGATCAAACCACTCGCCATTCGACTCAGCCAGCAAGCTGGCAAGTCGCTGGTTATCCCGCGAAAGCGGGAATCTAGCTATATCAAAGCACTGGATCTCCGCCTAGCGGAAAAGCAGTTTATTTTGAGCCTGTCGAAAGACGGAGATGACAAATAAATCAGTGTTTTCCAAAGCGGTGTGCCAACAGCGGTTGGCAATGGGAGCATCCCGATGCAAGTATGGCGTATATTTTTTAAGCAATCGGCAAAGCCTGTATTCATGCGGTTTTGCAGTACCCCCTGTGGAAAACTCATGCAGGCGAAAGTTATGCACAGGGGTACTGCATTTTTCGGCTACAATGCCAAGCTTGGCAAGGGTTACAGCGTGCCAGAGGTCGAAAGACCGATCCGAATCGGTTCGGGTTATGACTAAAATGAATAAACTAAGTCTGAACACAATTTATCTGGTTGTTGCCTTTAGCCTCATATCTTGCAACGGCGCGAATGTCGCTGCGTCAGTGCTCTACAAGCCGACAGGCACGCTCCAGTGTTCGCCACCACAAACGACTCAGGCGCGATTGGATGCAGAAGTCACCTCTCTGCAAAAAGCGGGGGCTTCCGTCGTTGCGAGCCACTGCGCCGACGATGGCGCGTTCCATGTTGCGCTGTGCGGTGCAGAGAACGGGGACTTATTCTCGGTCAGCGTTTCTCCTGCCTCTGAATCGCTCGCACGGCAGCTGGGCTGCCAATCGTCAGCCCAGTATCCGAGCGCACAGCCGATTGCCTGTCAGTAATTCTGGGAGACCTCAGGGAGGCCTCCCTTATTATTCTCGCGGCTTGATCGTTATTGGCACGAAAACCCAAAGCCCCACAACTGCGGGGCTTTGGGTTGATATTTTGCGCTGCTACAGAAACACCCGCCAGCCAATCAGCACGTATCTTTCCAGCAGAAACAGCAACCCAAACACCAGCAACAAAACAGCGGCAAAGCGCACGGATTGCCAGGCGAATTTCAAGTAGCTCGGGTTGCGGGTGAACAGATACATGCCGCCACTGAGTACCAAGAGTAGGGCAAACAGTACTAGGAACAAACGCAGGATGAGCATGAGATTGTGCGAGGAGTCTCAGGCGGCTTGCTGTTGTAAGCGTAGAAAAGCGGGGGCTTGTGCGGCATTGTCGAAGGTGGCGAATTCCCACGCGCTTGCGTCGGCTAACAATGCGCGGAGCAAAGCGTTGTTCAGGGCGTGACCTGATTTGAAGCCAGAGAATGCGCCGATGACGGGATGCCCAAGCAGGTAGAGGTCACCAATTGCATCTAGCACTTTGTGTTTGACGAACTCGTCTTCAAAACGCAAGCCATCGGCATTGAGTACGCGGTATTCGTCCATGACGATGGCGTTATCCAAGCTGCCGCCCAGTGCCAAGCCTTGGGCGCGCATATTTTCTACGTCTTGCATGAAGCCGAAGGTGCGCGCACGGCTGATTTCGCGCACGTAAGAGTGTTCATCCAAGTCAACCACGACGTGCTGTTTGGTGTTGGCAAATACGGGGTGGCTGAAGTTGATGGTGAAGGTCAGTTTGTAACCCTCATAAGGGTCGAAGCGCACCCATTTGTCGCCCTGTTTCACCTCTACACTTTTCAACACGCGAATGAATTTCTTCGCGGCAGCCTGCTCAACGATGCCTGTCGATTGCAACAGGAAGATGAACGTCCCCGCGCTGCCATCCATGATAGGAACTTCAGCACTGTCCAGATCAATGTAGGCGTTATCCACCCCTAATCCAGACAAGGCAGACATGAGATGTTCGATCGTGGCGACACGCACCCCATTCTGTTCCATGCAGGTGGACAGACGGGTGTCATGTACCAATTCAGCTTGGGCGCGTATCTCTTCGATAGGCTTGACATCCACACGACGAAACACGATGCCCGTGTTGACGGGGGCAGGACGCAAGCCCAGCGTAACTTTCTCGCCGCTATGCAAGCCTACGCCAGTGACACTGACGGAGCTTTTTAAGGTGCGCTGCTTCACCATAGGGGTATTGAAAGTTGGAATCATGGGCGGATTTTATCCTGAATCAGCGTATAAAAAATATGCGCCCGCCAACGCTATGAAATGAACTCGGCAGTGGTTGGTATAAATTCACACCAACTGATCGAACTGTAGCCCAACCTGAGCCTAGACTTTGCGCACCTGAGCGGGACGCGCACCTGATGGTGCAAGCCCCGCCCCGCGATTTATGGATAGTTTGATTGCTGGTCTATCCGTATCAGTCCGCTTGTTTACGCAAGAAAGAAGGAATGTCCAAGGTATCCATGCCCGAT
>JAVHPV010000180.1:0-11367 GCA_036170775.1 Gallionella sp.
ATTTAGTGATGAGCCAGTTATTCAGGAGTCGGTGCCGAGTATCTGGTTATGGCACTCAGCCGATTCTTCAAGTCCGACAGGCTGCTAGGTTGAATAGCTGACACGCTCATAGTCTAGACCATGCTCAACACTGAACCCCATCTTGGCAATAAATTTTTCGCCGTTACCTTGCAATATCTCAACTGCTCGATTGGCCACGAACCAGTCACGCGGAATGATCAAGCTACTGGGAATCTTGAGCGCAGGTACGGCTTGTAGTAAAAAGGCGGGAACGTACTTGTCTGACACCGTCAGATTAACCCCCGTGGCTTTCATGCTGACGGCATCCGTATGGCCGGGGAAATAACGTAAGCCAAGCTGAAGTTGCCCAGTGCGCGCCACATGTACCCATGCGGTTACCCCCAGCATGAATGTTGCTGCATCGTTGGGACGTAAACCCACCAATTGGTTATAACTCAAGCGACCACCCAGTGTGTCTTCTCGTATCAGCCGCGCGCCCAAGATACTTTCATTTTCAAAACGCCAGGTTTCTAGTGGGTAACCGAGTTCTTGCATATTTTGGCTTTTGGCTGTTTTTAGGGCTCTGCCAAAGGTTTCTATTTGATGCCGCGCAAGGCTATCTACCCCCACTTGTTGATTTGGCTGTTTGAAGGGATGCCCCGTCATATGGGCATAAATGCCTTCCAACTTATAGCAAAGCTGCGCATGTTCCGCGACAGGACGTCTTTTAATAAAGCGTGTGTTGTGATCTTCGCACCAGCATTGATGTAGGAAAGTCAGAAATTCAATACAATCTTCACGGCTAGTGAAGGTGGAAAGGCCAATTTGGTTCGGTAGTTGCCCCTGTTGCAATAAAATTGTTTTAACGCGCAATAGCTTGCTCAACGGCACCATGGCGAGATAGCGTGAGTGGGCATTGTGTTCCATGGTGAGGATGGGTTGTAGGCCTTGTGTGCTACTTAAATCTACGCACAAAGGTTGCGCATCCCCCTTGCTGAGCGTGTATTGACGGTCGATCGTGACGTTGAGAGTCCACTGATCTAACCATCTGTTCAGCAGCCCTAGTTGCGAGCGAGTCAATTCACCGGGATGGGCATAACAGGCCAGCAGGGTTTTGACATAAACACTGCTGCTCGTGCTTTGCGCTTGTTCTGCATTTAGCGGGTCAAGAACCGTAATGTTGTGTAAATCGCGCTGCTCAGCGAAACCATACAATTCGTGTAGCTGATGCCACAGCTTGCCATCGAATTCGTAACCCATACGTAAATGCTCGAATATTTCCAGGCCGCTGTAATGCAAGCAACGTTGGCAAAGTATCGCCCCATGATGGGCGAGCTGTAGGTCTTCTGCGATATAGGCTTGCAAGCAGCGTTGATAGCCCAGCACCATCGCTTGCCAAAGTTGCGCGATGGCAACAAATACCATGAACTCGCTGTCACTCAGTGGGAGTGGTTTGGCAATAAGTTTTTTGGCGTAATCATCTTGCACAAAGCCGACTGTTTCACGCAGTCGCTCCAATGTTTCCAGACGCTCCAAGCCACGCATAGGATAACGATTTAACTCAACAATCTGCGTGAGTAACACGCTGTGGGCAAGCTGAAGATTGGTGAGCTGTAACTGCCCCAGCCAACGCGTGCATTCCTCCGCATTTTTGAAGAGGGGATGGGCGCGATCATCGGTGGGTTCGAGAGGCAGCGTGAGCATATGAACGATTCTACTTGAGGCTGACACTTTCTATGAGCGTGCTGTTGCAGTCAAGCAGAGAGAGCATCTTTATAGGAGGATGCGCTCTATCCCTCCGTGATTGGCTTTAGCGACATAGTCGGGTAGCCAGTTTTCACCCAGCAGATGTTTGGCCATCTCGACCACGATGTAATCTGTGGTCGTACCCGCATCTTCCGCGTAGCGGCTGAGACCTTGCTGGCACGCTGGGCAGGAGGTGAGTATTTTTACTTCCCCTGTATAGCCATCGGCGCGCGCGGCATCCGCACCTTTGCGCATCTCTTCTTCTTTGCGGAAGCGCACTTGGGTGGCGATGTGCGGCAATGCCACGCCAAACGTGCCTGACTCACCACAGCAACGGTCATTCAGTGGCACTGGGGTATTCATCAAGGTTGACACTACATCCTGTGACTTATAGGTCTTCATCGGTGTATGGCAAGGCTCGTGATACATATACTTAATCCCCGTTGTGTGTTCCAGCTTCACGCCTTTTTCCAGCAGATACTCATGAATATCCAGCAAGCGACACCCTGGGAAAATTTTACCGAACTCATATTTTTGCAGTTGATCCATGCAAGTGCCACAGGACACGATTACGGTCTTGATGTCGAGATAATTGAGTGTGTTAGCGACGCGGTGGAACAGTACGCGATTGTCGGTGGTGATCTGATTCGCTTTGTCCGCCAAGCCTGAGGCATTTTGTGGATAGCCGCAGCACAGGTAACCTGGCGGCAACACGGTGATGGCTCCGACCTCGTAAAGCATGGCTTGTGTGGCCAGCCCAACTTGCCCAAACAAACGCTCTGAACCGCAACCTGGAAAATAGAACACCGCCTCAGACTCTTCATTGAGCAGATGTGGGTTGCGTATTACTGGCACAACCGTGTCATCCTCAATATCCAACAGCGCACGTGCGGTTTTTTTGGGTAAACCGCCAGGCATGGGCTTGTTAACAAAGTGAATAACTTGCGCTTTCAACGAGGGCTTACCTACCGTCGCAGGGGGGCGTTTAGTCTGCGCATTAAACAAACCTAAGCTCTTGGCCAAACGATGTGCGATACGTTGTCCTTGATACGCCCACTCGATCATCACTTTGCGCACCAATTTGATGGTGGAGGGATCGGTGGCGTTGAGGAACAACATCGAGGTCGCTGTAATTGGATTGAAATTCTTCTTGCCTTGTTTATGGAGGAAGTTACGCATCGCCATCGACACATCGCCAAAGTCAATATCCACTGGGCAGGGTTTCTCGCAACGGTGGCACACCGTGCAGTGATCGGCGACATCGTTGAATTCGTCGAAATGCTGGATAGAAACCCCGCGTCGGGTTTGCTCTTCGTACAGGAAGGCTTCGATGAGTAACGAGGTGGCAAGAATTTTATTGCGTGGTGAATAGAGCAAATTGGCACGCGGCACGTGCGTCGAGCACACGGGCTTGCACTTGCCGCAGCGCAAACAATCTTTAATGGAGTCAGAAATTTTACCCAACTCGCTTTTTTCTAGAATCAGACTCTCTAACTCCATCAAATTAAAACTGGGCGTGTAAGCGCGCTCTAGGTTGCTGCCAGGCAATAGCTTGCCTTTGTTGAAGCGACCTTCAGGATCGACTTTTTGCTTATAGGCAATGAATGGCGCAACCTCAGCTTCTTCCAGAAAATCAAATTTGGTGATGCCGATGCCATGTTCACCAGAGATAACCCCGCCCAAGTCTTTCGCCAACTGCATGATGCGATCCACCGCCGCATACGCGGCTTGCAACATGGCGTAATCATCCGAGTTGACGGGGATGTTGGTGTGTACGTTGCCGTCACCCGCATGCATATGTAAGGCCACAAACACGCGGCTCTTGAGCACACTTTGGTGCGTTGCCGTGCATTGTTCCAAGATGGGCAAATACGTACCGCCACTAAACATCTGGCGCAACGGTTCGCGCAATTCACGCTTCCATGAGGCACGCAACAGATGGCGTTGCACCGCATCAAATACAGTCACCGCATCTTGCGCGTCGGCGGGTGCAAACGGGCAAGATAATAGTGGCGCATCTAGGTTTTCCAACAACCATGTCCAGCGCGTACGCACTTCGGACAGCAGTTGCTGGGCAACTTGCTGACGATTGCCCAGCATTTCGTCACGTCCGAGATGCTCATCATCTTGGTAGTGCAAGGGCAACTCACCCGCAAAAAATTCCTCTAGCGCATCGAGCAATTTAATTTTGTTGCGCAGCGATAGCTCGATGTTAATTCGCTCCACGCCGTCGCAGTAATCGCCCATGCGTGGCAACGGAATCACTACATCCTCATTGATCTTGAAGGCATTGGTATGTTTGGCGATGGCCGCCGTGCGGGCGCGATCTAACCAAAACTTTTTGCGCGCTTCAGCAGAAACAGCAACGAACCCCTCGCCGTGACGTAGATTGGCAAGACGCACAATTTCCGAGGCGGCTTCCCCTGCGGCGCGCTCATCGTCGCTCGCCACATCGGCGATCAACACCATCTTGGGGCGCGTGCCACGTTTGGATTTGGTGGCATAACCCACCGCCTTGAGATAGCGTTCATCGAGATGTTCCAAGCCCGCCAAAAAGGCTTGCGTCGCTGAGCCAACCCCAGGTTTGAACAAATTGGTGATTTCCACGATGGCTGGGACGGCTTCATGCACTTGTCCGAAGAATTCCAAACAGACAGTGCGGGTAAATTGGTGTGCTCGATGCAGAATAAAGCGCGCCGAGGTGATGATGCCGTCGCAACCTTCTTTTTGGATCCCAGGCAAGCCCGACAAAAATTTATCGGTGACATCCTTACCCAGTCCCGCCTTGCGGAACGCACTGCCTGGAATGGTGAGGATTTCAGCTTCGCCCAAGGCGCGCTTGTCATTGGCTGCATAGCGACGGATGCGAAACTGCGCATTTTCTGCATCATGGATTTTGCCGAAGTTGTGCTGGAGGCGTTCCACTTCCATCCAGTTGCCATCGGGCGTAACCATTTTCCACGACACCAGATTATCTAGAGCAGTCCCCCATAACACTGCTTTTTTACCACCTGCATTCATTGCGACGTTCCCGCCGATGCACGACGCATCAGCGGAGGTGGGATCCACGGCAAACACCAAATCACTGGCCTCGGCGGCTTCCATCACGCGTCGCGTGACCACGCCCGCGCCGCAGTGGATGGTGGCGTAGGGGCGATCTGTTTCTGGCAAGGTGAGCGTTTCGACTGGCGAAATCGCATCTAACTTTTCGGTGTTGATGACCGCAGAAAATTTATCTAAGGGAATCGCCCCGCCGGTATAGCCTGTGCCGCCACCACGTGGGATGAGTGTTAGCCCTAATTCGATACAGCTACGCACCAGCGGCGCAACTTCATCTTCAGTATCGGGGTGCAGCACCACAAAGGGATATTCCACGCGCCAGTCGGTGGCATCGGTAACGTGTGAGACGCGCGCCAGTCCATCGAACTGAATGTTGTCCTTGCGCGTGTGCCGACTCAGTGTGCGCAGTGTGCGCTTACGCAATTGCAGGGTGTGTTCGAAATCAGCGGCAAAGCGTTCTACGGCGGCACTGGTCAGCTCCAACAAACGCTTTACCAGCAGGTTGTTCTGACGGCGTTCTTCAATCGCATTGAGGCGGTGATACAGCGCGTCAATCAATGCCCTGCGCCGTTTGTTGTTGCCTAACAGATCATCTTCAAGATAGGGGTTGCGTGTCAGCACCCAGATGTCGCCCAACACTTCGTAAAGCATTTGTGCTGAACGTCCTGTTTTGCGCTCTTCTCGCAAGGTGTTGATGATGTCCCAAGCTTCGCTGCCGAGCAGGCGCAGCACGATCTCGCGGTCAGAGAAGGAGGTATAGTTGTAGGGGATTTCGCGTAAACGTGCGGTCATGGGGTAGCTAGATTCTGCAAAGCGCGCATTCTACCGCAATGCCTGTACCAGCTCGACCCCCATCACAGCATGGGTTGTGCGGGAGGAACTTCCCCGATGAACGAGATGTGACGGATAATCCGCGCCGTCACTCACGCGAAGCTGCTATGTTAAATATCTACACCTTAGAAAATGGTCGCTTGGTCAACATTCAAGCCGACGAGATCACCCAGCGCAAACCGATTTGGCTGGATATTGCTGCTGTCAGTGATGCAGAGTGGAGCTGGGTAGAGCGTACTTTCTTGATTACTTTGCCGCAGCCAGAACACTTGCGGGATATTGAAGCCAGTGCACGGTTTTATGAAGAAGGTGATGAGTTGCACGTGCGCTCTGACTTTTTGTTGGGCAAAGAGAGTGATTCGCGTAGCGTTATTGTCGCCTTTGTGTTGCGCGATAACATTCTGTTCAGTGTGCATGATGAAGATTTGCCAGTGTTTGAACGTTTTCGTGCGCGCTCCAAAGGTTATCCAGATTTGGTGAGTAATAGCCTGGATGTGATGATTGATTTGTATGGCTCAGATGTGGAGTTTTCTGCCGATGCCTTGGAAGAGGCCTATGCCGAATTGGGTGAGATTAGTGAAACGGTTTTGAATAGTACACTCAGCGATCAACAGGCCAGTCTGGTGCTGGCGGGCATGGCGCGCGCCGAACACGTCAATGGGCGCATTCGTCGTAATTTGATGGATACGCGGCGCGCCGTGTCATTTTTGATGCGCAGCAAATTGCTTAGCGTCGAGCAGATGGAAGAGTCGCGGCAAATCATGCAAGACATTGACTCGCTAGACGGACACACTGCGTTTCTGTTTGATAAAGTCAATTTTCTGATGAACACCACGGTGGGGTTCATCAATGTCAATCAAAACAAAATCGTGCGCATGTTCTCAGTGGCTTCAGTGGGCTTGTTGCCGCCCACCTTGATTGCGTCGATTTACGGCATGAATTTCAAGCACATGCCTGAGTTGGAATGGTTGGCAGGGTATCCCTTCGCCTTGCTCTTGATGCTCGCATCGGTCGCTGTGCCGTTTTGGATGTTCTATCGCAAAGGATGGTTGAAATGAATCCCTCAAGTCATTACCAACGGATAGGCGGAGCTAATACCGTCCGCGAACTGGTGCAGCACTTCTATCAACACATGGATGAATTGCCCGAAGCCTATGGTATCCGCAAGTTACACGCGGCCAGTCTGGCGAATGCGGAAGAAAAACTGTTCAAATTTTTGTCGGGCTGGATGGGCGGGCCGCAGTTGTTTATCGCAGAGTACGGGCATCCCATGCTGCGCCGTCGCCACTTACCCTTTGCGATCGGGGATGCCGAGCGTGATCAGTGGATGCTGTGCATGAATCGGGCTCTCGGCGAGGTGGTGGAAGACGAAGCGTTACGCAACGAGCTTTCCACGGCTTTGGCCAAAGTCGCTGACCATATGCGTAACCAGTAGTTATTCTTCCAGTAACTGCTTCAGCACCGCGCCTGCCAGCATCATGCCGAACAGCGGCGGCATGTAACTAATCGTGCCATTCACCGCCCGTGGTCGCCCCCGATCCACGGGTTGTGGTGGCAAAGGCGGACGCGGATTTTCGTCGGTATATACCGTCAGCACGCCCTGTTTGATGCCTTCATCGCGCAAACGTTTGCGCATCTCACGCGCTAATGGGCATACGCTGGTTTGGCTGATGTCAGCGACGCGAATACGGGTGGGATCGAGTTTGTTGCCCGCCCCCATGCTAGAGGCAACTTTCAATCCTAGTGATACGCTATAACTCACTAACGCTACTTTGCAATTCATCGAATCAATGCAATCAATCACATAATCACAATCATGTGGCACCAGTTGGTGGACGTTTTCGATACCTAGAAAAGTGCGGATCAAAGTCACTGCGCAATCAGGATTGATGTCGGCAATGCGCGCTCGCATCAGCTCGGCTTTGGACTGTCCCACGGTCGATAGTAGTGCAGGCAGTTGGCGGTTAATGTTGCTCGCCACCACCACATCGTGATCGAGCAAAGTGAGTTTACCGATGCCCGCACGCGCCAAGGCTTCGGTGCAATAAGAACCTACGCCCCCCATCCCCGCTACAAAAATGTGTTTATTACGGAGCGTCGCGATGCCTTGGTCACCCAGCAAGATGTGGGTGCGGGTGAATTGTGCGGGTAGGATGTTTTGCATAATCGGGGGGATTAAGTAGATTAGGAAATTCTCGGTAATACGGCGCGCGCATTATAAGAAGTTATTTGCGCAAGTTCAGCCAAAGAAATGCCGCGTAGATCTGCCAAGGTTTGCGCGATGCGCGGCAAATACTCAGGTTTGTTAGGTGTGCCGCGTGTTAAAAAACTCGGGGGGATGTCGGGCGCATCGGTTTCCAGCACGATACTTTCTAGCGGCAAGGTGCTTGCCAGAGCGCGCAATTTGCTGGCACGGGAATAAGTCATCGCTCCCCCAAAACCGAGCTTGAAGCCCAATTTAATGAATTCATCCGCTTGCTGACGGCTGCCGTTGAAGGCGTGCGCGATACCGCCACGTACCCTGTGTTGGCGTAACTGTTTGAGGACGGTGTCGGCGGCACGGCGAATATGCAGCAACACGGGAAGATCGAATTCTCGCGCCAGCTTGAGCTGTTCGATGAAGAAAAATTCTTGCTGGGCTTGCTGGTAATTCGCAATAAAAAAATCTAAACCAATCTCACCCACAGCAACGGGTTGGTGCTGTTGTAGATAGTCGCGCAATACCGCTAAATCACTTGCTTGCGCCTCTTTGACATACATGGGATGAATGCCGTAGGCGGGATCACAATTCGGCTGTTGCTCACCGAGAATGCGCACTTTCTCGAAGTTATCACGCGCTACGGCGGGGACGACGATATGCGTCACGCCCGCTAATTGTGCTGCGCGTACCAGTCCAGTTTGGCTATCGCCAAATTCGCTTGCATCGAGATGGCAGTGGGTATCAATCAACACGTTAATCCATCGTTAAAATGAGTTTGCCCAACATCCCGCCCGCTTCAATTAAACGGTGCGCGGCGGCAGCTTGGTCGAGCGGTAATCGGTGTGTGACCAATACCCCCAAATGTCCTTCCTCAACCAGTTTTGCGCCTTGCTCTAATATCTTGCGTTGGCGCACCCGTGCGTCGTGGTGTTGCAGCACCTGAGGAGTGAGCATCAGCTCGTAGCTTAAGGTGAGATTGCGCAGTCGTGCTTTTTGCACATCCGCTGCTGCCAAGGGGGTTGCAAGTAGGCTGACAATTTTGCCGCCGATACGGGCGACATCCAGAGAGCGTAAAAAAGTGTCGCCCCCCACCGTGTCGAACACCACGTCAACCCCTTGCCCATCTGTCCAAGCAAGCGTTTCTGCGACAAAATCTTGTGTGCGGTAATTGATGATTTTGCTTGCCCCCAACCCCTGCACCAACCCCGCTTTTTTGCTGTCACTCACGGTGACGACGATGTGTGCGCCAAGGTGGTGCGCCAGTTGTAGTGCGACATGCCCAACGCCGCCTGCCGCAGCATGAATCAACACGCTTTGCCCTGCTTGCAGATTAACGTGCTCAATCAATGATTCCCACGCGGTAATCAGTACCAAGGGCAACGCGGCACTGTCTGGCAGGCTCAAATTGGCGGGTTTGCTCGCGCAGTGCTCCTCGTGCAGCGTGGTGTATTCGGCATAATTACCCGACTCGTCGCCCAATCCGCCATTGCAAAAAAATACTGCATCTCCTACGTTAAAACGGGTGACCGCACTACCGATGGATTCCACCACCCCCGCACCATCACAACCGAGGATGGCCGGCAACTTGTCGGGATGGTAGACAGGCTTGGCACGCAGCTTGGTATCGACGGGGTTCACGCCAGCCGCTGCGAGTTTGACGCGCAAATGATGCGGCGAGGACAATTCGGGTTGGGGAATGTCGCGCAGTTGCAGGACATCAGTGTTGCCAGCGGCGGCAGTGAGGATGGCTTTCATGTGACGTTCTCCGAATTCGTTATTCCCCGCGTAGGCGGGAATCCAGCAGGTTTATGCAAAATGCTTTTCAGGTCTTGTCTCCGCGTTGCGGAGGATGTTGATTGACTGGATTCCCGACTGCACTCGCAAGGGGGTACGCCGTGGTTGCCTCGAAGAGGTTCTCGTACCCTTTGGGTGTGCGGGGCTAAAGCCCTAACAACATACGCAGCGCAGGAATGATGGTGCATTTAGAAAATGTCAGGGGGCGACAGTTAATCGGGCACTTGAAAAGGTGTGTGCAGCCACCTGCGCCCCCCTCCCGCACCCACCCACTGTGTCGGGGGTCGCTATGTTAAACTCGCCCCATCAATTTAGCGAGTCAACACCATGTCTGGAAACACCTTTGGCACTCTTTTTACGGTCACCTCTTTCGGCGAATCACACGGCGCGGCCATCGGTTGCATCGTGGACGGCTGCCCACCCGGCATGGCGTTGAACGAAGCTGACATCCAACTTGACCTCGACCGCCGCAAGCCAGGCACCTCGCGCCATGTCACCCAGCGCCGCGAATCGGATACCGTGGAAATTTTATCGGGCGTGTTCGAAGGCAAGACCACTGGCACGCCCATCGCCTTGCTCATCCGCAACGAAGACCAGCGCAGCAAAGACTACGGCAACATCGCCGACACCTTCCGCCCGGGGCATGCCGACTATACCTACTGGCAGAAATACGGCATCCGCGACTATCGCGGCGGCGGACGTGCCTCGGCACGCGAGACAGCAGGGCGCGTGGCGGCTGGGGCGATCGCCAAGAAATGGTTGCACGAAAGATACGGCGTGGTCGTGCGCGGCTACCTCGCACAACTCGGCGAAATTAAAATCCCTTTCAAGAGTTGGGATGACGTGACTGCGGAAGGCAACAGCTTCTTCGTGGCGGATGCGAGTTATGTCGCACAGTTGGAAGACTACATGGATGCACTGCGCAAGAGCGGTGACTCCATCGGTGCCAAGCTCGCCGTCGTTGCATCCAATGTGCCTGTAGGTTGGGGCGAGCCCGTGTTCGACCGCATTGATGCCGACATTGCTCATGCCTTGATGGGCATCAATGCCGTGAAGGGCGTAGAGATCGGCGCGGGTTTCGCTTGTGTCACCCAGCACGGTAGCGAACACGGTGACGAGCTCACGCCACAAGGCTTCGCTTCAAACAACGCAGGTGGCATCCTCGGTGGTATTACCACAGGTCAAGACATCGTCGCGCAGTACGCCATCAAGCCCACTTCCAGCATCCGCATCGAACGCAACTCCATCAACAAAGCGGGCGAGGCGGTGAAGGTCTCGACAGAAGGGCGGCATGATCCTTGTGTTGGCATTCGCGCTACGCCAATTGCGGAGGCGATGTTGGCATTGGTGTTGATGGATCATGCGTTGCGGCATAGAGCGCAGAATGGGGATGTGGTTTGTGAGACGGTGAAATTGCGGTAGAACATCCTGTTCATGCTCGGTTGGCTTCTCATCGCTTTAGCTGCATTCCTTGGTTATCAAGCAGGACGCTATCAAGGATATCGGTTACAGAATAGTGGTGAAATGATTGTTCGGCGCGCTATCCAGCAAACTTGTACTGGGCCAAATTGGCACTTGCTTAACAATGTCACCTTGCCTACAGCAGATGGCACAACACAAATTGATCATATTCTTGTGTCGCGTTTTGGCGTTTTTGTTCTTGAAACTAAGCACTACAGTGGTTGGGTTTTTGGAGAGGAAAAGTCCTCGCAGTGGACGCAAATGTTGGGTAACCG
>JAVHPV010000181.1:0-2324 GCA_036170775.1 Gallionella sp.
ATCGGCTATGCCATGCGAACTGCCGTGGTGGGCTTGCGGAGTGCATGGCAACACGAGGATGCCTTTCGCCAAGAAATCATGGTTGCGATAATCGCCATTCCCGTTGCCCTGTGGTCGCCCGCCGACAAGCTAGGCAAAGCCTTGATGATTGCCAGCATTTTGTTTGTGCTCATCCTCGAACTGGTCAATTCTGCTATCGAGGCGGCAGTAGATCACACCTCCACGCAAACACATCCGCTGGCTGCCCGCGCCAAAGATATTGCCAGTGCGGCAGTGTTGCTGAGCATCGTCAATGCGCTGGTGGTTTGGGGCTTGGTGTTGCTGCTGTGAATCGCCCAAGCTGTTTGGCCTCGCTATAATCCACCCCTTTCACACACTCTGACTCCCAATATGATGAAAACTCTAATCTGCGGTTCGATGGCTTACGACACCATCATGGTGTTCCCCGATCAATTCAAAAAACACATCCTGCCTGAGCAGTTGCACATTTTGAACGTCGCTTTTCTTGTCCCCACCATGCGTCGTGAATATGGGGGGTGTGCGGGAAATATCGCTTACAACTTGCATTTGCTGGGCGGTAAACCAGCGATTATGGCCACAGTCGGTGATGACTTCGCGCCTTACGCGAAACGTCTGGAAAAACTCGGCATTGCGCAAACACATATCCGCCATGTGCCTGATAGTTTCACGGGGCAAGCTTTCATTACCACTGACTTAGACGACAACCAAATCACCGCTTTTCATCCTGGGGCAATGGGCTATTCGGAACAAAACAAAGTGAGTCATGCCAGCGAAGTGAGTTTGGGCATTATTTCTCCAGATGGTCGCACAGGCATGATCGAACACGCCGAGCAGTTCGTTGCCGCGAATATTCCCTTTGTGTTTGACCCAGGCCAAGGAATGCCGATGTTCTCTGGCGATGACTTGCTACGCTTTGTCGAACAAGCCACTTATGTCACCGTCAACGATTACGAAGCCAAGCTGTTGCAAGATAAAACAGGCAAAACCCTGAAACAAATCGCTGAACGCGTACAAGCTCTCATCGTTACTTTGGGGGCAGATGGCTCGGTGATTTACGCGGCCGGCAAAGAGATTGCCATTCCTACGCCCAAACCCACAGCGGTGGTTGACCCTACGGGATGCGGTGACGCGTATCGTGCTGGCTTGCTTTACGGCATACAAAGTGGTTGGGATTGGGACACCACAGGCCGTTTGGCCTCACTGCTGGGGTCGCTGAAAATTGCCAGTCGCGGCGGGCAAAATCATGCGCCCACGCGTGCCGAAATTCAGGCGCAATTCCAACAACACTTCGGCTTTGCCATCAAGTTGTAAGCAATGCGCAGACTGTTATTCATCGCGTTACTGGGACTCACTGCCTGCGCTAATGCACCTCACGGCATCGGCACTGGCAATAGCGATGCCCCCAAAGAAATCGTCAAATTCGGCGTTATCGAAAGCGTGACTCCGATTCTGTTGGATAACAGCTCCAATGCGGGCGGCAACGCGGGCAGCATTTTCGGTCAAGTGGGCGGCGCGAACACTGGGGCGGGGCGGGGCGCGGTGGTCGGCTCAGTATTGGGCACGGTGTTAGGCGGCACACTCGGACAACAAGCGGGCATCGCCACCAAGCCTGGCCTGGAGATTTGGGTACGCCTGAATAAAGAAGCAGACGAAGAAGGCAAAAGCATCTACGTGATGCAAGCGGGGAAAGCAGATGCTTTCAAAATCGGCGACCCCGTCAAAGTTATTCGCAAACAAGGCAATGTGCGCATCGAACTGGACAAAAAAGCCCCCGCGCCATAAGCATCAATCTTGTAGTTGCTGCGCTATCACACGCATCGCTTTGTCCGTCGCGCCTTGATGGTGGGCGACAAACTGTAAGGCGTGTTCACGCATGGTTGCGCGTGTTGCCACATCCTCCAGTAATGCTTGCGCGCTGCGGAACAGTTCCGAGGCATCTCGCACTCTAAGTGCCGCTCCTGCGGCGACTGCCAAACGACTGGCATCGGCGAAGTTAAAGGTGTGTTCACCGATCAGCACAGGTGTACCCACTGCCGCAGCTTCGATCAAATTTTGCCCCCCAAATGGGAGCAGACTGCCGCCGATGAAAGCGAGGTCAGCCGCTGCATAATAGGCAAACATCTCGCCCATGCTATCGCCCAACACCACTTGCACCTCTACGCTCACCGACTGGTTGGCACTGCGACGCTGGTAGCGCAGCCCACGTTGACTGAGCATGTTGCCTACTTCCGCAAAACGTTGCGGATGACGCGGCACAATAACCAGCAGGGTGGTGTTGGCGGGCTGTTGTTGATAGGCATCCA